>JALZJF010000173.1 GCA_030859905.1 Acidobacteriota bacterium | reverse complement strand
AGAAAAGTGAGAATTCCGATGATGCCGAAAGGCGTTGAGCACTTGAATACGGAGACAGCGACGGCGAAGTATAAATGTGAGAATTCCGATGATGCCTTTCGGCATCGTCAACAAGGCCCGGTTACTTACTTTGCTCGATCCACTGCGTAGACTCTCACGTTTTCCGTACTCCAGATAAAATTAATCCCAGCCCCATTTTGAGACTGGAGTCAGAAGGGTGAGCTTATGCTCGTCCTAAACTGGGATGATCCATACTTAACCTTACGGAGGCTCTAGTTCTTATACGCGGACGATAGATGCTTACAAGCTTCCCCCGCTCTTTCGGGGCTATGGCAATCACAGTCCGGCTCGTCACACTCGAAATGCCCCGGCTTGATCATTGATTCAAACTCGTCTGCAAATCGGCGTCCACCTTCTGCCTTCCCTTGTTGAGTTAGAGCAAACTTCTCCCCCTGCAACTCCAGCAAACCGCTTGAGACCATAAGTTCAAGATCGCGCGCCAGCACCGTTTGCTCCCGGGGAAGAAACTTCCGGAGATCAGCGACGGAAAATTCGCTGCCTAAACCTTCGCCAGTCATCCAATACATTACCTGTAGGATTTCGTCTCGCGTTTTTAGACTACCAATCTCAAGATCTGGATCCCGTCGAGAGTCTTGCTTTTTCGAGTCGTGGGTCATGAAACCTCAGTTAAGAACTGGAATCGGACCGGGAATTATGTGCCCACTACTCCTGGGCTTCAACCACCCTACACTCCAATTTTCACTTTGTAATCTTCAACTCTCAAGGGGACCGATTTGAGATGAAGGTCGGGCCTCGCAATACAACCACCGCGCCGTAGGTCATATCCATAGCCGTGGCATGAACAACTAAGAATCGGGTTTTCAAAAAGCGCGTCATCCAGAGGCCGTCCTCCTTCGGCGCAGGCGTTTTGGTATGCGTAGAACTCGCCATCGAGATTCAATATCAACACATTGATGTCCAGGAAATTGAGTATTTTGAAATTGCCCGATTCGATACTTTGGGCCCGTATAACAGGCACCCAAGTGTTCTGTGCACCACTCGCAGATTCCTTTCGCTTGATTTGCACGAGCGCTGGTTTGGGGTCTTTTTGGGGTTTTTCAATCATGCGACCGAGAGCTGCCGCTGCCTTGGCCGTGGCTTCGATCTTCTCGGACAATCCCTCGATCTCTATCCCAGCAAGATCGGGGGCGACCTCGCTCAAGGCTTTTTCAATGTCAGTTTTAAGAACGGTGAGGGGGGGAGCGCCCTTGCCGCTGCGAATCAGGCGCAAGCGTGCACGGGCGTCATCTACTCCTAGCAGTTCCAGGTCGCAACCCTGGGAGATCAGGAAGGGACGAAGATCTTTAAGCTTCGCCATTACGCGATCATACAAACTGACGGGCATCAGGCCATGAATGAGTAGTATCGAACGAATGACTTCATCACTCGCCATACGTCCAAGGATTTGGTCGCGCTGCGGCTCTGCTGCAAACATCGCGAGCATGCGCCGAAGGGATTCGCCGTGGAGTTCAAGTATTATTTGAACCAGGTCGAGCGCCGTGTCACGCACCTCGGTATCTGGATACTGCTCAAGCTCCTCGACCAACGAGTTGAGCCGAGCAACCAGTTCCTCACCCGCACGCTCCTCGGTATTCATTTCACTCATTTAAATCTGTTGCGACTAAAGACCTCATCTCTCACGGCCTGGATTGCCTCATCAACTCTGGCAGCCACGACTGGACTAAACTGGGAACCCCATTCTTCACTTTGGGGTTCGACTTCCACAATGGTCACGTCGTCAGGCAAAACGCCGAAATGCTTGCAAACAATAAGCAGATTATCCAGATCGATAACTCCGGTAATTGCCTCCTCAATGCGAGCCTGAATTTCCGAATCTCGAGGTAGTTCACCGTGCCAGCGATAGATCTGCAACGCTCCCGGTTTTCGACCACGTTTGGCAGCGCTGACAAAGACAGCCCTATTATATTTTACTGCCGACGCCTCCAGCCACTGACAGATCATGATCGGACCGTAGTTCAAGTCTTCGACGTGAACATGATCCGGCCAGTCCATCTGCTCCAGTGTCGAAAGCAGGACGCGACCGAAGGACATGTCGCGCAGATTGGAATAACCTATGCCTGATACCAGGACCATATCAAGTGTGGAATGCGATAAGGGGGGTAGAAAGTCATAAGAGGAAGAACCTGCGAACTGGCCTGGCAACTCGCAATTCGAAATCCGCATTCCGCAATTGTTTCAGCCTTCAGCGCTGCAGGCGCAGGTATTGACCTCGCGCACGATCTCGCGCTGGCCGCCGTAAATATGCGTCGTGCAAGGCATGCAAGGATCAAAGCTGCGAATCGCGCGAAGCATGTCCACGCCCGTGAAGTCTTCAGGGCGCGAATAGTCTTCAAGAATCGGAGTATTCAGCACGGCTTCTTCGTAGGGCCCGGGGTTGCCAAACGGGTCTTTCGGGGAGGCATTGAAGGTCGAAGGCGTGACGATTTGGTAGTTTGTTATTGCGCCCTTGTCGAGAGTAAGGTGGTGAGAGAGGTATCCGCGCCCCGCGCCCCAGAAGCCAACGCCGATTCTTTCATCCTTGGGCGTTTCAAACTTGGTGCTGACTTTATCTTCACCTTTCCGCAGGTAGGCAAACGCTTTCAGCACCATCGTGTAAGCGACCATCAAGTTATACGCCATGCAATAGGCGCGCGCGCGGTTGCGCTCGAAGGCATTCCACACTTCAGGGATCTTCCACTCGAAATTCATCTCGGGCAGCATCGTCTTCGGCATATTGATTTTGAGGCTGTGGCCGGTTGATTCAAGGAAATCATTCTTCGGCATCAGTCCGGCAGCGGCCGTGGTCCAGATGCGCGCATAAGCTCCTGCCTCAACGACCTGACGGTCCCAACGAGGCGCTGTACTCCACGTGTAACGATCCTTCCAGCTCTCTTTCGAGGGCTTCGGCATCGTCTCCTTGTTCCACGGGTGATTCGGCGAAAGTGGCGCCCCGCTCGGGTCTGACTTGAATCGCACGTTGCCGTTCTGATTCCAGTTCTCGTAATAAGAATGTTCGACAAACTCTTCCAGGCCCAGATTGATCTGCTGTAGCTTGGTGGTCACCAAATTACCGTCAATAACTACGCCCGGGGTTGCCCAACGAGCTTCGCCCCAGTCGCTGCAACGCGCATAAGTGGCATCGTAAGAGTCCGGGTCGTCCCACATGCCGAGGTCGATCATGTTTTTGTCACGCGCGCCGACCTTTTTGTATTCCGGGTTATAGTCGTAAAAGAAATCCGTGAGGTCATCCCAGAGCAGGATCATGCGCTTGGTCCAATCCATCATCTTTTGCAGCCGCGTGTGAGTCTCGTTGAAGTCGGTTATGGTTACGGTGCTGGACATGCCGCCGGGAACGACGGTCTGCGGATGCGGGTATTTACCGAAGAGCACTGAATATGCTTCGCGCGGCGTGCGCGTCATCTGGAGACCATCTAGGTACAGCTTGCCCGAGAGGGGGTTCAGGCCCTTCATAATGTCGCCGATGGTTTCAAACTGATGAACGTCGGCGCGCGGAGCCTCTGTGACTTGAGCTTTCTCCCACATCGCCGGGCTCGTAGCTTCCACCACCACCTGCGAGTAGTCGGGTCCGGCAAGCAAGAAAAGGTGCAATGGGTGGTCGTACAGAAAGTCGAGCGACAGCGCGAGATTGCGAAGCACGGTGCCGAGGGGCGGCGGCGAAATCCCAAAGGCCATCTCGATGGCCTCGCATGCAGCGGTAGAGTGAACTCCACCGCAGACTCCGCAAGCTCGGCTGGAGATGTAAATGGCATCTCGCGGATCGCGTCCCTTCAAGATTACTTCATAGCCTCGAAAAATCGTCGCCACCGAGTTGGCTTCAAGAAACTTGCGCTCCTGTAGATCCGCCACCGCGTGAAACGAAAGCGCGCCCGCCACGCGCGTTACCGGCGAAATACTGACGTCCTTGATATGACCATTGCGTGCGAGCAGTTCTTCCAGCTTTTCGCGCTTTATCTCTCGGGGCTGATAGGCATAAGGATCGACGACTCCGCCTTTGAGATGAGCAACGCCCTGCGCGTCAAATTCGACTGGAAGATTCTTGAAGCACATTGGATTGATTCCTCACTTGATACGCGGCTAACTTTCTAATCCGAGAGCGCAACTAACTCTTCATCGGTTTCCCAGCCAGAGTTCAATCGCCTCACGGATATTATCAACGGCTTCCGCTTCCGTGCCACCCTGACTGTTGCAGCCCGGCAAGGTCGGGCATTCCGCCACAATCCAACCATCCTCGCCCGGCTTTAAAATCACTGGGAACGTCATTTCATTTCATTCGCACTTCTGCTTTCTTCACGCGCTCTTCGGGTAGCACCTGATACTCTCCGTCGTAGACACGCTCGGGCAGGGGTTGGTAACCAGGCGGTAACTTCTCTTCGGCTCGTTGACGACCGGGGCGTTCGGCGCCTTGAAACTGCATCGCCTCGTAAAAAAACTCAAGAATTTTGTGGGTAAGCGACGTGGCGCCATTGTGCATGGCCCATCCGCTGGGCACTGTATCCTGCCAACGAATCTCGCGGTTGCGTTCGCGCTGACTGATGCGGCGCAGCGGGCGGACAATTGAACCCATAAAGCGCGAGGCATTGCTTGAAAGCATTGAACCCGGAGGCGCCTTGTAGAACGGCGAAAACTTATCGGGGAAGCCCGGCATGGTACAACCGATACACGGTCCGCCCGCATTCATACACCCACCCATGTGCGCGATCGCGCCCTTCTCCGTGATGTTGCACTGAACGACTGGTCCCCAGCACCCAACTTCAACCAAACATTCCTTTTCGCCATATTCCTGGGCGAATACTCCTTCTTCATAGAACCCGGCGCGTCCGCATTTGCGATGCACCGTGTCTGCAAACTGCCAGGCTGGACGACCCAATTCGTCAAAGTCAGGCAGCGGGCCGAGGCCCTGAAGGAAAAGCAAAATGGCTTGCACCGCATCAGTAAAGTTGTCACCCACAGGCGCGCATCCGGGAATGTTAATCACCGGAAGACCCAGCGCGCTGCGGTAATCCGCACCCAGCCAATCCATCACACTCATCGAGCCCGTGATGTTGCCGTAAGCCGCGGGAATTCCGCCCCAGGTGGCGCAGGTACCAACCGCGATCATGGCCGCCGCGCCCGGCGCCAGCCGCTTCACCCATTCAGCCGTAGAGACTCGCCGGCGTTTATCGCTCGGCGCCCAAAGCGGTAGTGAGCCCTCACCTGCGAACGGCTCGCCATCCGCGCTCAGGTTTTCGTCGGGAATGGAGCCTTCATAAGCGATGACGTAGGGACCATCGAGTTCGCCCCGCTCGGCCTTTAGTAGCGACTGCATGTAGTGGTCGCCGGATTCGAGTTGCAGAACGTAATGATGAAGGATAACCAGCGGAATTCCTGGGAGAGAGCCGGTCAGCAAATCCTCCAGCGCAGGTTCAGTCGCGCCGCTGACAGAAACTGTGCAGCCATCACAACTCATGCCCGCGAGCCAGAAGACGTAGACCTTCTCAAGGGGACCCAGACTCAATTGGCTCTTCCCATGCGATGCGATCATGTCTTCAGCCAACTCTTCCATCGTGCGGCGCCCGACATTGCCCACCTGATCCGGCAGGCCTACGGTTGACGACACGCGCTGCAGATGACCTCCTGCCTCGCCTCCGCGTTTCTCTGGAATTTCACCCATAGGTCACCTCTTCAAGTAGCACAGACTTCAGTCTGTGATTATGTGAACCACCACACAGACTAAAGTCTGTGCTACTTCAATAACGCTTTGCCAACAGTGCCGACGTTGCGATCCACATTGCCGAAATGCGTAGCGACAGATTCCAGGCCTCCGGCAAGCGCCGTCAATCCACCGTTAAGTGTTTCCACGCCCCCAAGCATCTCAGTTTCTTTCTCGATTGCGCGAACGCCAAAGTTAATCTTCGCGATGTAGTGTCGCACGGACTGCAGCGTCCGCAGGACAAGGAAGAGGGAGCCGATCAGAGCTATTAACAACGATGCGGCAAGTAGTGCCGTAAGCACCGTGAAAGTTATTTCCATATTAGCCTCTCTTCTCAGCCAGGGCTTGACCGACGGCTCGTAGCTTTTCCGCCACGGAAGCCGAGCCGGCTTCAATGGCGATCGCAGCTCTAAGTATCTTTCCCGCCACCCCTGTCGTAGTCTCGAGCTTGGAGATTAACGCGGTGTTGCGCTCTATCCCGCGTGCCGCTGGCAGTGTAATGTGAGCGAGCTCGAGGATGTCGCGTTCGGTGCGGAGGATCAGGAAAACAAGCTTCAAAATTACGAGGGTTAGTATCAGCGCGATTCCTAGCGTAACCGACCACACGACGATGATTGTAGTTTCCATAACGGCGCCTCTTGCGAAGTCTACGCGGTTTCTCCGATGCCGAGACGATCCGCAACAAAATTCAGGCTCTCGTCCGTTGATGCCAGATGTCCATCGACCAGCATCAATCCATCTCTGACTTCCACTAGCCCACCATTGATAGCTTCAATGTGCCCTTGTAAAGGCTGTGTGTTCGTCTTCGTTTGAGCGAGTGCGCGCTCAACCGCCGCCAGAGCACTGCCAATCTTCCAAAGATAAATGAAGATCGCGATCAGACTAACGGCAAGAGCAACCACCAGCACCACGAGATAAATGACGGTGAGCCAGGTCAGTAGTCGCATGCCTATAACCTCCTCGGCCCAAGCGCATCAGCCAAAGATCCAATCGTGGTATCAATTGACGCTGCCCGTGCATTGATAGATTTCGCGCCTTCTAAAATCTCGCCGGCCACTCTGTTAGTTACGTTCAACATCCAGATGGAAACGGTATTTCCGGCGATTTGCTTTCCCGCGTCCCAGATGTGGCTGGCGTGTTTGTCTACTCGGTTGGCGGCCGCAATCAGCATGACAAGCAAAACCGCGACGATGAGTACTACCACGGCACCCGCGATGAGCGAGTAGGTCCAGAGCGTCATGGTGTCCATATTTTCGAGCATCTTAGTTTCCTCCCGCCCCATTCCCATCAACCCTAATTTCACGTAACAGAAAATCGGCTACCCGCGATAACTCTTCGACGATAGGCGCGGTGACGTCATAGTCAATCACGGCGCGACCCGCGCGATCTGCCTCTACCACACTATCGTCAAATTGGATTTTCCCAATCAGCTCCAAGTCGTGATTGCGGCAGTAGGCCGCTACGGCCTCGGCGTCCTCGGGGCTGCGAAGTTTGTTAGCAATGCCGTAAATATGTTGGATTCCGAGTGCGCGCGCGAGGGGCACGGTGCGTCCGGCAGTCTCCATCGAGCGGTAGTAAGGTTCCAAAACCACGAGGAGCGCATCCACGTACCTGACTGTGCCGCGGCTCATATGCTCGATAGACGCTTCCATGTCCATCACGGTGACTTGTTTTGAATTACTGACGATCTCGCCGACGATGCTGCGCACGGCAGCATGCGCTCCGCAGAGTCATCCGGCGCCGGCGTGGTCCACTCGCGTTCCGACCAGGACAGTCACGCCATCCGGCGCTTTCAGCCCGTAATGGCTGACGATATCCGCGACAGTCGTCGTCAGGACATGGCGTGCTTGGCCGGCTTCGTCCTCCCGACGTTCTACTACGTTACGCGGCACCGCTTCCGCCTCGACGCCGGGACCGAGCCCCAGAGCCTGAATGAGATTTGGATTAGGATCGCCGTCAATCGCCAGTACAGGCAAACCGCGTCGAGCGAGGATGCGGGTGAGGGTTGCGCTGATGGTAGTTTTGCCGGAACCGCCCTTGCCGCTAATTGCAATCTTCATTCAGCCCTCCGCGAGAAAAATATACCGATGAAAGCCTGGGATAGCTACGGTTCACGTGTGTGGCGGCTATCATACACTCAGGAGTCTGCGACGCCAAGAGCAGTTTCTTTTTGGTATAAACACGATCAATAAGTATCGAGGAAAGAAGCAACCATGAAAATCCTGATAGCTGGAGTGGGAAACGTGCTTCGTGGTGATGATGGCTTCGGCGTAGCCGTTGCACAAGCGCTCCTTAAGAACAATACATATGGCAGCGAAGTCACAGTCTTCGAGGCCGGCATCGCAGGTATCGCATTAGTTCAGGAACTAATGAGCGGTTATGAGGTCCTGATTATCGCTGACACGATCCATCGTGGCGGTCTCCCCGGAACCATCTACGTAATTGAGCCCGAAGTACCGAAACTGGATCAGGAGTTTTCAAATGAATTGCATCAGTCCCTGGCGGACGCGCACTATAGCGATCCTTCGAAAGTGTTGATACTCGCCAAGGCTCTGAACGTCCTTCCTTCCAGGGTTTTTCTAGTAGGCTGCGAACCCGCAAGTTATGACGAGCTGGCTGCGGATTTAAGCCCACCTATAAAGCGGGCGATAGTAGTAGCTCTTAAAGAAATTGAGTCACT
>JALZJF010000171.1 GCA_030859905.1 Acidobacteriota bacterium | reverse complement strand
GATCGCAACGCCTGTCATTAGTTTCCCATAGTTATTGCCATGGAGCACCTTTCTCAACCCCAACGCTTCCCCTGGCGACTGTTCTGGCTGCTCCTGGCAATCGGAACTGTTGGTGTTTTGGCGATTATTCCAATTGCTATTGACCTGTTTGGCTCAGCCATCCCAACAGCGCAAATGCCTCCTATACCACTGCCTCTACTGATTCTCATTGGAGTTGTACAGAATCTCGGTATGCTTGCAGTGATGGTTTTTGTCGGGCTCAAGCTCGGTCAAAAACTTGGTTTAGGAGCGCCTTTACTAGAGGGTTGGCTGGCCGGCAACTCGGTTTCTCCGCTAACTTCGTGATCTATGTTTGCGGCCCCGCTTTCCTGACAACATAAATCCAATATCGGAGTAACCAACTCTGCCTGAATAATCATGACTGCCTTCCCTGTGTTAAACTAGCTTCCTCGACATCTCAGGACGAATGCCTTTTGGCTGCCCTTCCGCCGCCTTGTCTTTGAATGTCGCTTTGGCTAAGCCTCCATGAAACACTGCGCTATCTGCAAAGTTAAGTACGACGACAGCGTGAGCTTCTGTCCGGTTGACGGCGAAGTTTTGGAAGACGACCCCTCCTCGATAGTTGATACGGTCCTCGACGGTCAGTATCAAATCGAATCAATGCTGGGTAAGGGAGGGATGGGAGCGGTTTATGCTGCTCGCCACATCCTGCTTGGTGATCGGGTCGCGATCAAGATTCTTCCTCCAGAGGTGCGCACCAACGCGGAATGGCTGCGCCGGTTTCGCCGGGAGGGTCAGGCGGCGCGGCGTTTTCGTCACCCAAATGCTGTGACCGTTTACGATCTCCGCACAGCAAGCGATGGCACTATCTACATGGTGATGGAGCATGTTGAGGGCCACACGCTTAGCCAGGAAATGAAGGCCCGCGGTCCCATGACTCCGGCAGAGGCTTTTGAAATTCTGGAACCGATCATGAGTGTGTTGCATACGGCACATGCAATGGGAGTGGTGCATCGGGACTTAAAACCCGAAAACATCATGATTGGCAAATCAAGCACAGGGGAACGAGTCGTAAAGTTGCTCGATCTCGGCATTGCCAAAATGCGCGAGGTTGCCGGCGCGGATGGCGGCGCTTCCACCGCGCTAACGATGGCTGGTCAAGTGCTGGGAACTCCGCACTACATGTCGCCAGAACAGTGGGGCGAGTTGCCGAACGATGGCGATTCAGAAATTGATGGCCGCGCGGACATCTATAGTCTGGGCCTGGTCTTTTACGAGATGATTGTCGGCAAGCGACCTTATTCAGGCCTGACGCTTTACGAGTTGCGACGAGAACATATTTCCGTCGTCCCACCTCCGCTGCACGAGGCTGTTCCCGGTGTTTCCCGGTTTTTTAGCGAAGTCATCGCCCGCGCTATCTCGAAGGACCGTGGTGACAGACAAGCTACCGCAGGCGAGCTGGCGGCTGCATTGCGGGGAGCGATCGACTTAGCGACGCCAGACAATTTAGCAAGAACGGTTCCGGATCTTCCTCATATTGAAGCTTCGAGATCAGACACCTCGAAGATTCCTAAGGCCGGCGCAACAGAATCGGACTTTAATACTCCGACCATTATCACCGTCGACTCGGGCGCCACGGTCTCTGCCATTCAATCTCCAGCGCCGCGCCCTGCCGGTCCTTCAGAAGCACCGCCCGCTCATGGCAAACCATCGGCAGCGACGCCAGCGAGCAACTCGAAGTGGCAGAGTGTGGAGGGCTCTTCGCCATCTGTCGCTGCTGTTGACATGTCTTCAAGTGTCACACTCCCTCAGGCGCCAAAGTCTCAAGTAACTCAACCTGCGCGTCGCGGACCGATGGTGCTCGTGGGCGCCGGCGCGCTCGTAATCATCCTTCTTATTCTTGGAGTGGGTGGCTTTTTCGCTATCAAATGGCTAACAGAAAAACCAAGCGACCCTGCTGAGGGCACCGCAGATAGGAATCTTGCCTCGAGTAGCACCGGTGTGGAGACCAAGAATCTGGGGCGCTACTGGCTCGAGCTTCTGCCGGAGAATTTAATAGGGGAGCCTATCCGGGTTGCCGGTGTCGTGCCACTTGCATCCGAACAGTCGTTCAAGTTTCACTTCGTATTTAGCGAAGACGGCTATTTGTACATCGTCGGGCCTGGTGCACAGAACCAACCCACCGCGTTCTTGACGGCTAGACCTGCGGCAATTTCAGGACTGGAAACCAACCAGGTTGCTAAAGAGGTTGATTTCAGTTTCCCAAGTGGCTTTGAGCATTGGTTGAAGTTGGATAAGAAGGCGGGAACCGAGGATTACACAATCATCTTTTCCCCGACCCCGCTTAATGAGATCAAGTTGCTTAGCGCCGAGGCCACCGGAGAGCCATTGACGCGGGAGGAGCAAATAGAGTTGACTAGTTTCCTGAACAAGTACAAAACGGACGCACCGAAAAGCGAACTCAATGATCAGGACGCCAACGAGCCGTTCATGACGCTGAAAGTCCCGAATTCCGGCGCCTCCGGCAATCCTGTTATCTTTGAGATTCGTATTCAACACAAGTGATCTCGCCGGATTCACGTTATCCAATTTCAAGGAGATTTTGAGATGAGAACAAGGACCATACTTTTGCTCCTGACAATGGTGCTGGGTGGCTTTTGCACCGGAGGAGTGGCGCCCTCATTTGGGCAAGAGCGGGAGGAAGATATTCGCGGGGCTTTTCTCACCACGCGTCCCAAGCCGGTTGAAAAGAGCAGCTCGAGTGCCACGACGGCCAGACCGACCCGGCGACGCCCGAGGACATCCCAGCCCAAGGCCTCAGGTAGTGCGTCCGTTGCGATCGGCGCTACTAATACTTCTGCAGCGGTCGGCGCCAACGCGAAAATGAAAACTGGCGGGGTTGCTGCGGAGAAGCCAAAGGTTCAAAAGATAGGACTGGGCCTGACGCTCTTCACGCGCGACTCTAATGGGCAGTCTGTCCGAGCAGATTCTGCTCGCGTGTTTCGGAGTGGCGATCGGGTTCGTGTTCTGCTCGAGACGAATACGGATGGTTATCTTTACATCTTCAACACTACCTACGGCGGCCAGCCAGTGATGATCTATCCCAGCGCGGAATTGGACGAAGGTGGAAACTACATTCAGTCGCACGTTCCATTTGAGATTCCCTCGAGCAGTGCAAGTCAGGAGCGGTTGCGTTGGTTTACTTTCGACACCCATGCCGGGACTGAGCGTCTCTTTTTTGTTTTCACGCGCGGTCCTTTGCCGTTAGTGCCGACTGAAGATGAGCTGGTGAACTACTGCAAGCAGGACGAGAAGAAGTGTCCCATAAAGCCCGAAGCCGAGCTGTGGGTTAAGATTCAGACAGAACTGAGGGCGCCCGTCCAGGTCGCGAAATCGGAGCGATATGGGAAAGCCCAGACTCCTGTCGAGTTCGACGCTACCACACGGGGCCTTGGTTTGAGTAAAGATGATCCTGAGCCATCCCTGGTGATGATGCGGGCTTCGACGGAGGCTAGCATCCTTGTTGCGGTGCTTGAACTGATACACAAGTAGGATATTGCTGGAGACGGGCATTTCTTAGTGAAACGCTGGAGGCTTGGGCTGTTGCTCTGAGGGTTAAGTGAAATCTTGAACCAAAGATCAAATTAAGAGGAGATTCCCCATGAAATTCGAGGCCACTAGATCTATCACTCACTTTTTAAGCTTCAGTCTACTGTTAGGTATAGGCATGCTCCATCCGCCCTTAAACACCGTGGCAAATCCGGTCAGCCAGCAGGCCGACCAAGCTGGTACGGCGCTACGGCAGGGCCGCCGCCTGCTAAAGCGGGGCAAATCTGATCAGGCCTTGGGCCAATTGCAGACTGCCTTGAGCCTCTACACCGCGGCCAAGAACAATCGTGGCGCAGCTGCAGCTCACAACGAATTGGGGGATCTCTACCTGAGGCAGGGCCAATACAACGTTGCCCTCGACCATTACAAAAAGGCGCTCGAAGGTTTTCTTGGGGCTGAACAAAAACAGGATTTGGTGACGGCGGTGGTGGGCCTTGCCGACGACCGGTTCAACGCTAACCTGATGCTGGCCAAAATTGGTGACATCAACTTTCGACTGGGAAGGATTCCTGAAGCCAGCGCAGCTTTCGGACAGATGGTGGTCAAGAAACCCGAGGGCGCAGCTTCAAAAGTCAGCAGAAGGTTTGGCGGGTTGGGGGCGATAGCCGGCGGTCTTTCGACCGGCAGCGTTTCCGTCGCCGCGCCCACCAGCGCGATGACAATAGCCCTTGAGGCCAAAAAGGAACTCGACGAGTATCGTAACTCGATCGTCTATTCCAGCTATCAACTCGGCATGGGGCGCATTGCTTATTTCAACAACGATCTGGAAACCGCCAAAAAGAATTTTCAGAGCGCGCTTGAAGCAGCGGGCAGTGGCCTGGCTGGAATTGGCAATCTGGGGCAGACGCGACGGTTTCGCGCTGCCGCGAGGACGAGTCTCGGGGATGTGGCGCTACGCCAGGGGAAGCTCAAGGACGCAACTAAGTTTTACACTGAATCAGTTAAGGGAGCACAGGACGACAAGCGACTTGATTTAGTATGGCCGGCGCAGCGGGGACTGGGCCGCAGCCTCTGGTTGCAGGCCGTGCAGGAAAAGGATCCCAAAAAGGCCGGCACGATCAGGGAGTCGGCAGTCGGAAACTATCGCGAAGCAATCAAGACAATAGAGACGTTGCGGCAAGGCAGCCTCCACGCTGACGAAGCGCGTACAACTTTCCTGGCCACCACCAAGAATGTATTCGATGAGGCAGCCAGTTCGCTTGCTGAGATGGCCTTGATTGCGGCGCCCGCTGCGGGAACTCCGCTCGAGGGCAGCGCGCTGGCTTATGCATCCGAAGCATTCAAGATCACCGAACAGGCGCGCGCCCGTTCACTACTGGATCTCTTGAGTGAAAGCGGCGCGTCAATCAGCGAAGGCGTTCCTGCGGAGCTTCTCAAGCGCAAACAGGAGAATCTGGATCGTCAACAGGAGATTGCCGAGCTACTAACTGGAATTAACATCTCGACTGACGAACCTAAGAAAAAACCGGGAGAGCTGGAAGCGGAACTTGACCAGCTACAAACCGCCTTCAATGAAATTGAGAACCAGATCAGAGTGGCGAGTCCGCGGTATGCCGCCCTCACCTCAGGCCAATCCTTGTCTCTTGCCGAGGTACAGCAGAAGGTTCTTGACGATCAGACAGTCTTGCTCGAATACAGCCTGGGACCCGAAGCCTCTTATCTTTGGGCGGCAGATTCAAAGAGCCTGACGCTTCATAAACTCGCGCCCAGGCCTACAATGGACAAGCTGGTAACCGATCTGCGCGCCCAACTCATTCCCGCGCGGCTGCAGCGTCGTATCGTGGGCATTGACGTAGCTGCCGATCCCACACGAGGACTCGGCGTCGTTGCCGCGTCGGATGATGCCGCGCCGTTCGTGGCCGCCTCAAGCGCACTGTACAAAGCGGCAGTTGAACCGGTGAGTTCGCTTATTGGCCAGAAACGTTTGCTGGTTGTCGCGGACGGTGGACTGAATTACATACCCTTTGAATCTCTTGTCAAAACCGCGGGTGGCGACTATTCGTCCGCGCAATATCTAATCAAGACGAATGAGATCGTCTACGCACCCTCGGCCTCAGTAATTGGGGCCATCAGGCAGCAGGGCTCAAAACCAGCAGGGCGCGCAATGCTGGTGATAGCAGATCCGGTTTTCAACTCCAACGATGCGCGGGCAAAAGGAGTCGCCCCGTCCACAGCTTCTGCTGAGACGCGTGGCCTGGGCATCGCAAGTGCCTTAACCGATGTGGCTGGCCAGGGTGCTGTGACCACCGCCGAATCAGCGAAGATGCAGGGCCTGCCGCTGACAAGACTTCCAGGCACACGCACCGAAGCTGAGCAGATTGCCCGCCTGGGAAAAACTTCGGGAGCGCCGACCGACGTTTGGCTGGACCTCGATGCGAGCGAGG
The DNA here is from genome assembly GCA_030859905.1 of Acidobacteriota bacterium. GTDB lineage: Bacteria > Acidobacteriota > Blastocatellia > Pyrinomonadales > Pyrinomonadaceae > PSRF01. Next base: position 38,881 of record JALZJF010000171.1, on the reverse strand, counting down.
GGAATCTGGGAGCCCGCGACGTCACTAAGTATCGCGTTTTGCATATTGCGACCCACGGTCTCTTAAACGCGGAGCGTCCGCAGTTCACCGGTCTGGTGCTGTCTTTGATTGGCAACAAAGGTGACGACGGTTTTCTCCGTACCGATGAGGTTTTCAACCTGCGGTTGGGATCGCCGTTAGTTATGCTCTCCGCATGTGAAACCGGACTAGGAAAGGAAAAGCGCGGCGAGGGCGTGATGGGACTCACGCGCGCTTTCCTGTACGCCGGCGCTCCCACCGTCGGGGTTAGCCTCTGGTCAGTCGCTGATAAATCGACGGCAGACTTGATGACCGATTTTTACAAGCGGCTGCTTTCGTCACCTGGCGCCGCTTCGATTGGAGGCGCTCCGTCTGCCGCGATGCGCGACGCGCAACTCGCCATGATCACGGGAAAGAAATACAGCGCCCCATTTTACTGGGCGCCATTCGTTCTAGTAGGTGACTGGCGCTAGCTGACGTGGGCGGCAGGTTGGTAACATGCCCCATCCCTACCGACCGACCGTAATCGTGAAAGTCGCTTCGGGAACTCGGCTCTTAAGATCGTAGCTCTCAATTGCGAGGTCAGCGAAACGTTGGCCCTGGAGGCGCGTCACGATGTGAAAGGGCAGCATCATGCAATCAGCCCTTCGATAATCGCTGCGTTGTTCCTCAATAAGGACCAGGCTGTTGTAGCGCGTGACTATCTTATCGATCAGGAAAGTCTGCTTGTTAATCCAGTAGCGAACTGTGTCCTGGGGATTGAACTTAACCTCCACCACGTAAGCGTTGCCTTCGTCTCTCTGCCGGGCCGTGACGAGTTGGCCCTCAATGGCTCGATTAAGAGTGTCAAAACCCATCATCCCCCAGTGGCGCGAAGCTGCAGTCTCGCTTACCCGAAATTCGTTACCGAGAATCATTCCGCCGCCAGTTGTGCCCGTAAACACGAGATAGGTTTGGCCTGGAAGCATTGTGGTGGGCGCCACATTGAGCCTCCGGCGCATCTGTTTGTCCTGGTAATCCGTGATCCTAAGCTTGATTTCAGCCGCCGCCCCCAGCGGATTGGCGCCGATTCCACCAAACGCTGCCGCATTCACAAAACCGCCGGCCTGAACCGTGACATTCTGCATACCGGCATAATCGGCGCCGCCGTGAGCGATACGACTAACGCTGAGAATCTCACGACCGGAAAAATCGGCAGCCGCGTTGGGAGTGGTCGTTGCAGTTATGGTCAACGCCATAACCGCCAGGCAACAACAAGGCAAAATCTGAGCTTTCATGCGAGTAGGTCTTCGTAACATGATTTTAATTGTTCCTCCAGTTGATTTGTATGTGCGGGAGACCGTTAGGCTTGAGAGCCAGGTTAGCGCACGTCCGTGAAAGAGCTGCAAACGGATGGCTCACGAAGCCGGTGGCCACGCGATTCACCCGCCTTTATCCGATGTCCTGAGAGCGAAGGGCAATCCCGGTAGCGCCCAGCAACCCGAAAAGCATTCCCATGAGCACACCGAGGTTTGTCCAATGCCCTCCCCATGGATGTAGGAAATCCACAAAACTACTGAGGTCGTCCGGGACTTTCTTAGCCCCGGTCACCTCGGGCGCAGGGCCAGGCTCCGGCGCCGTTGGCTTCTTGGGAGATTCGCCCTTCATCAAGTCCGTCTGGTATTGGTCCATATCCTTTTCGAAGTCTTTTGACTTCTGCTGAGCATCGGACCGGTAAGCATCGATTCTTTGCTGAGCATCCTGGATGTTTTTATCGTTCTCATGCTCAATCTGTTTATAAAGCCCGCGCCCTTCGTTCATGCCAGCCGGCTCGGCGCTCTCGTCTTTTCCACGCAGGACACCGAGACCTGACAGCCGTTTCATTTCGTCAAACGACCAGGTCGCAGGCATCACAACACCCGCGACTCTAGCGATTCCCACCGGCACACCGACAAGTCCTGAGAAGAGGATTTGCGGAATCAGAATGAGCGGCACGAGACTCGTGGCCATCTCTGAGGTTCTTACTACCGCCGAGATGAAAAGACCCAGGGCAATACCGACAGTGCCCGTCAGGATCATCACGAATAATTGAGGGAGACCGCCAACCCTGCCGGGCAAGTCCATCAAGGTGGTGATATCCAGCAGCTTCAGGGTTCCGAAAAGAAGGATGCACTGGATGCTCACGATCAGAAGCAGCACAAAGAGTTTCGAGCCTACGTAAGGGAGCAGCCGCAGATTAACCATGCGCTCTCGATTGTAAACGGCTCGTTCCCTGATGACTTCTCTGGCAGCCACCGAGGTTCCAAACCAGAGAGCAACCAGCGCCAGAATGAAGTAAGGAAAATCTCGCTGTCCGTTGGCATCCACGACTAAATAGGTGAGCAGCGCGATAATCGGCGCCTGAGCAAAGAGGATGAAGAGATTAAACTTGTCTCGAGCCAATACTCCCATATAGCGGCGCGAGAGCGTGATCCACTGTCGTAACAGATCGCCGAGAGTCGTTCGTCTCTTTGCCGGAGCGGCTTGTTGCAGCCGGCTCGAAACCTCCGTCAGAGGAATCGCTACGTTCAGCTTGTATTGCGGAGTCTGAATGAAACGGCGCTTCCATTCCTCTGCCACTTCCTCGGCCGCCTGTTCTCGTGAGGCAGGCCGACCACCCCTGGTCAGGCGCTCACTTATTGGCGCCTCAAGCTTGTCGTACAGGTCTTTAAAACTCTGGGCGCCCACGTGCTCCAGGGCTTCATCCGGCCTTCCGTAAAAGACCAGTTTGCCGCGCATGAGCAGAACGATCTTGTCGAAGAGCTTGACGTTCTCCATCGCATGCGTGGTAAGAATAACGGTTCTTCCAGACTCGGCAATCTGCCGGAAGAGTTTCATGACTTTCTCTTCCGTGGCCGGGTCAAGTCCTGATGTCGGCTCGTCCAGGAAAATGACTGAGGGCTTGGTAATAAGCTCTACCGCAATCGAGACCCGTTTGCGCTGGCCTCCGGAAAGCTGCGAGATGGGAACGTCACGGCGCTCCGAAAGTCCTGTAACATCCATCACTTCGTCCACAATCTGATTGATTTCCTTAGCCGAAATGTCGCGCGAGAGTCTGAGGCGCGCCACATAATAGAGGGTGCGGTAAACCGTCAGTTCGCGGTGGATGATGTCGTCTTGCGGAACGTAGCCGATCGACAGTTTAAGAGACTCGAGGTGTTGATAAAGATCGAGGTTGTTGACCAATACCTGGCCACTGGAGGCCGGACGCATTCCATTCAGGGAGTCCATCAGGGTCGACTTACCGGCGCCCGAAGGGCCAAGCATTCCGACAAACTCGTTCGGCTGAATACTCAAACAGACTTCGTCAAGCAGCCGGACCTTTCCCGGGCCTGAACGGTTGGGTACTTCCTTTGTCACCTGGAAGACATCGATGCGGGTCTTCGCCCTGGTGTCGAAGACCGTAACGCCGCGCTGTGGGTCAACTCTAAGAACAAAAGGGCCAATCTGTGCAACGTCTTCGGGACGGATGGGCTTACTACCATTAATTCGGGCGCCATTAACGTAGGTGCCGTTCGTCGAATTAAGATCCTCAATCGTCAAGTTCGAGTTTGTGTTTACAACAGCGGCATGGCGGTTGGAAATCAACAGGCCATCGAGACGAATATCGCACTCCTCGCCGCGACCAATGGTCATCCGATTCGTGCTGCCGAAAGGTCGCTCCGTGAACATTCCCGCACCCGCGCCTCCGGTGATCTGCATCGGACTCTCAGAACGAAGCACCATCGTGGCTTGATTGTCTGGAGGAGCGGTCGCCCTCAGTGCCAATTCTCCCGAGGGGACGTCGGCATTTTGAGCAGACTGCATTGCTACGGCTGGCGGCGGATGCGCCGGGTCCAGATAGCGGATGGTTGGCCCTCCGGGACCCAGTTCGATCCTATCATTATGATGAAGCAACTCGGGCTCGGCTATTCTCCGATCGTTGAGGAGGGTTCCGTTGAAGCTCCCCAGGTCGACAATGATAAACCTTCCGTTCTGCCGGCGAATTTCTGCATGCCTGCGCGAGACGACCGCCGCGGCGGCATCGATAACACCTTCGAGCGCCTGATCGCGGCCAAAGCGGATCACCTCTTTGTTAAGTTCAATCCGTTGAAGCCGAGCCGTTCCTAAGCCCGACAACTCGACGAAGACTGGTTCGGCTGGTTTACCCAAAGGTGCTTGAGTGGGTCTTGCCTGAATGCTCGCATGCAGATCCGGTATTGGCGCGGGAGCAGATATTGGCGTGGACTCTTCGACCAGAGTTACATCCGCCTCCAGCGGTCGGTCCTGCTTGCTCTCGATTCCGGTCACTACGAGGATGGGCCCATCAGGTCCAAACTGCAGGCGTGAACCTACCTCCAACCTGGTAGGTTCCTTGATCTGTTGGCCGTTTAGGAATGTGCCGTAGGTGGAACCGCTGTCTGACAAAAACCATGAATCGTTGTGTAGCTGGAACTGAGCGTGCTGCCGAGAAACTGTTGGCCACTGTTTTTGATCAAAAACGATCTTGCAGGTCGCCGGATTACGACCTACAGCCACAACGGGAGCATCGTAACTTCTCTCGTTGAGTTGTTGGCCTTTGATTTCTTCAGCAAGGGTAATTTGCAACGTTGGTCTAGCCTCTTAAATTCTGCTGGAATCCTCAGGCGTACAATGCGCGGATTATCTTGCGTTGCTCTGCTTCGTGTCCAGACTTATTTGTAAAGTCCTGCTGAAAGAGGAGTAGGAGAGCGCCGCCCAGCCGATTGACGGTTAGCCAATTGCCAACGACGCTGTCCCTAAAGAACATTGCCAGAAGTGGAAGAATTTTTGCAGTGTAGATCGCTTCTGCTGCGACCGGAGACGATACTTCCGGAAATCCTCAAAAGACAAGCAAAAGAGTGTCGTAGGACGGATACAGAGTAGGCTCGACTTTCAAAGCTGTCAACGCGCAACAGGAATCAGGTAGTGTCATATTCATAATGGCGTTGCTCAGTCCGCTTTGCGAGAAGATAATAGGGCTCGGAACTTCAGATGCGTAGCACTCGACCTTGAACTGACCAATGAAGATGAGGAAATTCGCAGGTTGGGAAGGTGGACAAAGCGCAGCGCGCGCCCGCTCCAGCGTACGTACGTCTTTCGCCGGGCCACAGAACCGTTCGATTCTTATGCTGCCCCGGTCCGGGTAATCTTGAAATTATGGAACTGGGAGCTTTTTCTGTTAGCTTGGCTGTAGAAGATATCGAGGCTTCGAAGCTCTTTTACGACGAAATGATGTACTTCGATCCAGCAAGATAATATCAATCGAATCTAAGGGAACAGCGAGTAAAGGGAGAACGCTTTGTGAGAATTACGGATGTTGAGTCCTTTGAGGAACTGGCCAGCCGGTCGCAGAATGCTCCTGTGGTAGTTTTTAAGCATAGTACGACATGTCCGATTAGCGCGGCGGCCTACGAGGAGATGTCTCGCTTTGATGGAGAGGTGGCCCTCGTCGAGGTGCAACGCTCGGGCAGCCTCTCGAAGGAGATTGAGCAGAGAACGGGCGTGGCCCACGAGTCACCGCAAGTGCTGGTGTTGCGGAAGGGCAAAGTAGTCTGGGATGCTTCGCACGGGAAAGTAAAGGCTGACGCGGTTCAACAGGCAGTGAAGAACGCAGACGGCAGCGAGCAGCAGTAGGCAGGAGGCAGGTGAAGGATGAATCGTGGAAGCAACTGAGAAACGTGGCACGGCTATTGAACCCCGCGAAATCAAGCAGGAAGGGAACGCCGGTCTTCGTATCACCTGGAGTGATGATCACGTCTCACGGTACTCAGCCGCGGGGCTAAGGCGGGCCTGCCCGTGCGCGCAGTGCGTCAACGAATGGACTGGTCAGCGAGTTTTGAAACCAGACACGATCTCTCAGGAGCTGACGATAACTGACCTGAGTATCGTCGGCCGTTACGCACTAAATTTTCGCTGGAGCGATGGGCACGAGACGGGTATCTACAGTTTTCGGTATCTGCGTGAGTTAGGTGAGCAGGATGACATCCATAGAGATCAATAAAGGGTTAGGAGTGGCGACCATCCTTGATATTGGATACCTATGGCACAATAACCATATGAACGAACAAGATTTTTTTAACGAGAAGCAGGAAGTAAAAAAAGCAACCTTCAGTTGTCCCCACTGTCGGACCCGCGGCGAATTCGACGTACGTTGGCTAAAGCGCACCAGAAAACCAGCGCCTCCGCGGGGCGCGAACGAGCAGGATCGAGCGCGTTATCAAAAATCCCGGGACTATATGGTGCGTATTGACGACATGCTGGCGTGCAAGAGCTGCCGCCGGCGCTTTGAGATTCCCAGTTCACAGTCCGTGGTGTTTATCTGACTTAACGACCATCGGCTCACGGCATCCGCCGCGGGTTCCCGTCATGAAAAAGGTCAGAAAAATGCTTCACCTGAAATACTCTTCCGGAGTCTCGATGGACTCCCGCCGCAGATAAACGAGGAGAAACAACTAAATGCTTGCGTTTGTGCGCGGCTTGGAGTTTGCTCAGGTGGTTTCAAGGAATCCAACTTGAGGTTTATAAGAGTGCAAAAGCAACAATTCGCGGGAGCCGATAAAACCAACACATCTTTTCTTTCGCCACTCGAGCGGCGGCTATTGCCATTCGTCTTACCCAGAATACCCTCGTGGTTGCAGACTTATCATCTCACGATGCTGACGCTGGTTTGGTCCCTTTTCATCCTGGGATTTAGTTATCTCGCCGCCACCGACGTTCGATGGTTGTGGGGGGTATCATTAATGATCTTCTTCCAGTATGTCACGGACCATTATGACGGAAAGCTGGGAAAATATCGCAACACGGGGCTGCTCAGGTGGGGTTACTACATGGACCATCTGCTCGACTACATCTTCCTCTGCTCAGTCATAATCGGCTACGCGTTCATCCTTCCCGAAAAATCGCGCTACCAGCTTCTGATACTGCTAGCGGTGTTCGGCGCTTTTGCGGTAAATGCGTTTTTGGCTTTCTCGGCTACCAACCGCCTAACCATCAGTTATCTCAAACTGGGACCCACTGAGTTCAGACTTGCTCTCATCGTCATCAACATCCTGCTGATTCTGTTTGGCACGAGATACATGATCAGCGGGCTGAAGTATGTTAACGCTGGAGCCGTTGCCGGCCTTTGTTTCGTCGTCTATCAGACGCAGAAGAGCATCTGGCAACTTGATATGCAAGAAAAGGAGAGTGAACCGACCCGGACAGTAGCTGTTGGAAAAACCTACGCGGGTCACTAAGCGCTGTACGTATTTACCAGCATTTCTGAGGCTTTTACCACAGTCATATCTAGTGGTTTCCAGGTTTCTTAGAATTGCCTCGATATCGGTTTGGTTTGGCCTTAACTCACCCTTCGGCCCGGTCTTTGCAGGGATAAGGTGCAACTGCGTTCTGAAAATTAAGATCAAAGGGAATTACGGAACTTCCGGAAGTGAAACGCCGTTGTTAAGGAACACAGAAACCAAGGTAAACAAACGATGTCAGGGAAGAAAACAATTCGGGTTATCAAGAAGGGGCAGTTGAAGGGCAAGCAAACGGCTGAGCGGAAGGTAAATTCGCCAGGCGAAACTGCGCGCGAGATGGTGAAAACGGTAACCAATTGGGTTAACGAATTACAGCAGAAGCGTAGCGCCGAAACCGCTAACGCCCTGAAGTTTCTATCCGATACCCCGCGACCAAGCGAAATTTAGCAAGTACGCCGGAGGGTCGTCCCGACTCTCCGGTTTCTCTCTTAGTTTCTGACAAGCACGTAGCAGTAGTGACCGGGATTGTTTGCTCCTGTCGAGACCGGGTCGCTACCGCTCTCCGTTCTGACCAGCACCCATCGCCGTTATTCAGTTGTATCCGGCTTACCGATAGATTCGTTCATCATCGATTTACCCTTCCTTTTACTTGCCGGAATCCTTTTCAATTTCCAGGCTGTCACAGGAATTCCTACGCCTGTTTAGTTGTTTCAACCACTCATGACCTTGCGATAAGACGCATACAAATCTGACAGTCGATCGGCGGCAGCGGGATCAGAGCGGGCGAGCAGCGTAATGACCTCATCACGTCCGTCGAACAATGATTGGATGTTCGGTTTCTGTGAGTCCGTAAGAACTGAGTCCGTGCCTTTGTCCGCTTCGGCCCTTAAGGAAGTAAAGAAATCGCTGGCGGCCTGTCGGGCTGGCTCATACTCGCCTCGCCTGGCGTCGATTGTTGCGGAGGCGAGAGTGTTCTGCAACTGGGCGAGGCTGAGTTGACGTTGAGCGGTCGCCAGATCATCTGCATTACCGCGAGCCTTGAGCCACATCGGTACAAACCCGATCAGGAAGACAATGAGTAGCACCGCAGCGTAAATGAGTATTCGCTGTATTGACGAGTTTGGCTTGATCTGTTTAGGTTGGAAATCTTCGCTCATATAACAACTCCTTTGAAGGTTTAGCGAAAGCAGAATACGCCATCTAGCGTCGCGACGGAACACCGGGTGGTGGGGAAGAACGATAAGACGATCCACGAAAGCACAGGAAATGACCCGAACTAAGACCTCTCTTCATGTCCGTTCGTGTAATTCTGCGGATCGTTCTCGGTCTTTCAAAATCAAGTCAGCCTGTAGTGGATTTGCGGCTCGTATAGCATTAGTATCATCCCCCGGCCACCGTAGATGAAAAGAAACCAGACCAAAAGAATCGAAGTCTCGAGTGATGCGGCAACGCGAATAACGATTGCTCGAGCGTGGATAGAAGCGAATCCCTCCGATGCTGAGATATTGGTTATCGCGCATTCGGCGGAAGCTGCGAATGAGATTCATTTAGGTGTGATTGGCGCCAAGGGAGCATGGTTTGGGATTAAGCGATTGACGTTGAACGTTCTGGCTTCGCGTCTGGCGCAGCATGCTCTGGCTGCATCAGGAAGCGCGCCGGCCAGTAGTCTCTCGTTTACCGCGGTCGTGGCGCGCGCTATTCATTCACTCCAATCGGAAGGCAAGCTGAGTTACTTCGGGCCCGTGGCCACGCGACCAGGATTTCCGGTTGCGGTCGCAAAGACGCTCGAAGAGCTGCGGATGAATGAAGTTGATCCGGAATCGCTCGCACGTCTGGCACGCGGCGGTAAGGATCTAGCCGCAGTCTCCAGCCTGGTTGAGCAGGAACTGAAAGAGTCAAGGCTCTCCGACCGGGCCGGAATATTTCGGGCCGCGATTGATTCGATAAAGTTTTCAGGTATTGATTCGATTAGGTCGCCCGAAAACGCTGCCTACCTTGGGCTGCCGTTGCTGCTGCTGGATGTTGCGGTGCGCGGTCGATTGGAGGGCAGGTTTATTCAGGAGTTGGCGGACGTGGCTCCTGATGTCTTGGCAACGGTGCCGCAAGGGGACGAGCGGACGACCACGTCGCTTGAGGAAGCGCTACGGTGCAAGAGGAGGAGCAGGAGGGGACGCAGGGACGGTGAGACGCGGGGACACGGTGCAGACTCACATTCCGCTGCCGAATCCGCAAGGGCGACCACGAAGGGACTCCCTTACAAATATTCCGCTGCAGACTCTCCTTCTGAATCAAACTCGCTTTTCTTAGCTAAGGAACATTTATTCGAGGACTCGGCTCCACCTCGCACGGCGCTGGATTCCAGCATTCTGCTTCGGAACTGGCCTGGGGAACCCCGTGAATGCGTTGAAATTGTGAGAAGCATTCAAACGGAAGCGTCACAGGGCGTGCCCTTTGATCGGATGGCGGTCTTGCTCAATTCGCCTGGGGAGTACAGATCTCACTTAGAGGAGGCCTTTAGTCGGGCGGAGATTCCAGCTTACTTCGTTAAAGGCACTACCGCCCCGGATCCAGCCGGCCGGGCGATGCTGGCGCTCTTGTCATGTGCTGCCGACGGACTTTCGGCCCGACGCTTCGCTGAGTATCTTTCACTTAGCCAGGTTCCTCAGCCTGAAGCGAGCAAAGATTTAGATTCGGCATGGGTGGGGCCCGGAGATGAGTTGGTCGCAAGTGCAGTCGAAGCAGGCGAAGACACGGGGACGCGGGGGCGAGGGAACGCGGGGACAGGGAGACGGGGGGATGGGGAGACGCGGAGCCACGGAGATATTGCGTCTACGCAGACCGCAGATTCGCCACTAGCTGCCAACCCGGAGGACAGCGCGGTCTTTGAGGGGAACTTGAGGGCGCCGGCAAGGTGGGAACGACTACTCGTTGATTCGGCCGTGATTGGAGGAAAGGATCGCTGGAAGCGGCGGCTGGAAGGTCTCGCCAATGAGTTACTCCTGCGCGTAAAAGAAACTGCGCCTGAAGAGGAGGCGAAGGTTGAGTCAATCAAAAAACAACTTCGCGACCTGGACGCGCTTAGCGTTTACGCGCTCCCGCTAATCGAACGGCTGGCGAACCTACCAGGTCAAGCGGGCCGTTCGCTTGATGGAGAGAAAACGACCCGGTCGCTACCGCTCGCGGTTCTGACAGAGCAGACAACCCGGTCGCTTGGAGCGAATTGGGGTGAGTGGCTCGTGCATCTGCGTGAGTTGGCTGTTAACGCTCTACGGAAGCCAGAAGGCGTTCTGGCCACCTTGGCAGACCTGGAACCGATGGGCAGAGTTGGGCCGGTTGATCTTCACGAAGTTCAACTCGTTCTGGGCGCGCGGCTTCACGACTTAAGTGTAAATCCCTCCCCGCGTCGTTACGGTTCAGTCTTTGTCGGTTCGGTGGACTCTGCGCGCGGGCTTTCTTTTCAGGTGGTATTTATTCCTGGATTGGCTGAAAGGATGTTCCCCCGGAAAATTGTTGACGATCCGATACTTCCCGATGAGCAGCGCACGCTCCGATCCAGCGCACCCGCAGGTGGGCCAGGTGCAGGCGAGATGAGCACCGCAGCGGGACTGCCAGGTTGGGGACCCGGCACGTCCGAGGATCCAGCGAGGGGGGAGACTGCGCTCGCAGGTCTCACGACGCGACGAGATCGATTGGAACTAGAGCGGCTGGCCTTGCGGATCGCTTTGGGTTCGGCCCGAGAGCGCGCATACCTTTCTTATCCGCGTATCGATGTGCAGCAATCACGTCCTCGCGTCCCGTCTTTCTATGCGCTGGAAGCGCTGCGCGCCGCTGAAGGTGTTTTGCCTGGTTTTGAGGAGATAGCATCGCGAGCGGAGTCGACAACCCGTGCGCGGTTGGGATGGCCCGCGCCGGAACGTCCCGAACGAGCTATCGATGAAGCCGAGTATGACCTGGCCCTGCTTGCTAGTTTGGTTGAAGCAAATGATGAAGGGGCCACCGGCCGGGCGCATTATCTCCTGACTGCTAACAGCCATCTTGCACGAGCGTTGCGCGCGCGGAGTCGACGCTGGCTACGCAGGTGGACACCAAACGATGGGCTGGTGGACCCGGATGAGCTGGCGCGGCAGAGTATGGCCGCTCATCAATTCTCAGCGCGATCCTTTTCGGCCACCGCGTTGCAGAACTATGCGAGTTGCCCCTATCGATTTTTTCTTAGCGCGATACTTCGGCTTGAAATGCGGCAGGAGCCGGCGGCGATTGAAGTGATAGATCCGCTCACACGTGGGTCGTTGTTCCACGAGACGCAATTTGAGGTACTGACCAAACTGAAGGCGGCCGGGCTTCTGCCGCTGCGTCGGGTTGTAGGGGCGCCACTCGGTGGGCGACCCTCGGATGGCGAGGAGGGGCGTCCACCCAGTGAGGCCTCTAAACCACACGTGATGCCGATCGACTACGCGGTCTTGCACCATGAAGAGGAGCGCTCACGGAGGGACGCTTCTACGATTGATTCGATGGGCAGGGCGTTCGATTTGGTTGATAGGGCGTTGGATCGACTGGCGGGGGAGTATGAGGACAAGCTGGCGCCGGCGATTCCGAGGGTGTGGGAGGACGGCATCAATTCGATCAGGGCAGACTTGCGCGAATGGTTGCGCCGGATGGCGGATTCCGACGATGGTTGGGTACCCGAAAAGTTTGAATTGTCCTTCGGCCTGAGTGACCGCGGGCCGCGCGACTGTGATCCAGATAGCGTAAGTGAGGCGGTAGAGATCATTGGTGATTTTAAACTGAGAGGATCGATCGATCTCGTTGAGCGGCACGCAAGCGGGAGGTTTCGCGTGACCGATCACAAGACCGGAAAGGCCCGCGCTTCAAAAGAAACAATTGTGGGCGGAGGAAAATACCTGCAGCCTCTCCTTTATGCACTTGCAGCCCAGAAGGTACTAAACGAGGGAGTCGAGTCGGGCCGTCTCTACTACTGCACTGCTGATGGTGGGTACGAGGAGCGCGTTGTAGCTCTCGATGAATTTACCCTGCAAACAGTTACTTCTGTGTTAACGACGATCAGACAAGGCCTTGCCGAAGCCTTCCTGCCGGCGGCGCCGGAAGAGGGGGCGTGTGGCTGGTGTGATTTCCTGGCGGTATGTGGAAGCCTCGAAGAAGTTCGAACTCGCAATAAGCCCAAAGATCGTCTGGTGCAATTGAAAGCAATCAGAGAACTGCCATGAGTCAGGAGCAGACGGCAGGAGCCAGGCGGCCTGTCAGAACCGCGAGCGGTAGCGACCCGGTGTAAGACGAACAGGGATGCTGGCGCGCCTTTTATGCTTGCGGCGGGGACAGGGTCCACCTTCCCAACCTGCAAATTCACGCCGCCGCCGAACTTCTGAAGTTCCTGTGTGTGGTTGTGACAGCGACTGAAGAAGTTGAGGGAGAAGCACTTGGAAGGAAGGGCGACTGGAAAAGGAGCAAGCACATTGAAGGACTGGCAGAGGACAGCAGATCAGTCGGCGCGTGACCGCATTCGCGATGACCTTGATACCACCTTGGTAGTTGAGGCGGCGGCAGGCACCGGCAAAACCACCGCGCTCGTCGATCGAATTCTTTTCGGCATCATTTCCGGTCGCGTCAGCCTTGGCAAGACGGTCGCTGTTACCTTTACAGATTTCGCAGCGGGCGAATTAAAGCTACGACTGAGGTCTGCCATCGAGGCAGCGCGGCACAAGCACGAATCTTCACCGCGGATAATTTCATTACTGACCCGGGCGGTGCGTGAGCTTGAGGAGGCGCGCATCGGCACTATCCACTCGTTCTGCGCGGATCTCTTGCGGGAGCATCCGGTTGAAGCGGGCATCGATCCACTCTTCGAGGTTGCTCCTGACGACTTAGCGTGTCCGCTTTTTGACTTGGCCTTCGAGCGATGGTTTGAAAAACGATTGGCCGCCCCGGGTGAGGGAGTGAGGCGAATTCTTAGAAGGCTTCCACGAAAGGGTTTCGGAGGCAGGCGTAGCGGAACGCTGGCACGACGACCGCGTGAGAGTGGGCCCAAGCCCATCTTGCGAGCAGCCGCACGGGAACTCGCCAGGGAACGCGACTTTACAACGTCCTGGAAACGGTTCGACGGTTTCGCTCGCGAGGTGGACATAGACGCGCTGATTCTCGAGATGGAGGAACTAGGTGAGTGGTCAGAGGTTGGTGATCCGGAGCAATGGTTGACGAAGTCACTTGCTTATCTGAAACGCTTCGTTGCGGAGATTACTCGTCTCGAGTCCCTCGGTAACCCTCGCGATTACGATGGCATTGAAGCGCGATTGTTTGGGTTCCTGGGGGGCTGGGGCCGAGCGAAAGATTGGAAAGCTTATTATGCGAGAGATAGCTTTCCCGCGGATGAGATAAGAAACCGTCGGGATGAATTGAAAGTTCGCGTTCAGAAGTTCGTCGATGATGCGGGAGCCGATCTCGCGCCTCGACTGCGTGAAGAACTCTGGCCGGTCGTTGAAGAATTCGAACAATTGAAGGAGCGCGCGGGTTATCTGGATTTTCTTGATCTGCTGCTCCGCGCTCGCAACTTGATCCGGGACAATCGCGACATCCGCATTGAATTGCAGCAACGCTTTACCCATATCTTCGTTGACGAGTTTCAGGATACGGACCCTCTGCAAGCCGATATCCTGATGTTGCTCGCCGCAGATGATCCTGACCACGAGGATTGGCGTCAGGTAAGACCAGTTCCGGGAAAGCTCTTCATTGTGGGTGATCCCAAACAGTCGATCTACCGTTTCCGGCGCGCGGACGTCGCTCTTTACCAGGAAGTTAAGCGGCAGATAGTGGCCTCAGGAGGCGCGTTAGTCGAGTTGAACGTTAGTTTTCGTTCCGGGCCGGAGATTCAAAAGGCGGTGAATGCCGCTTTTGCTCCAGTCATGTCAGATGAGTCTTCAACGCAGGCTCACTATGTCCCCCTCGCGCCGTCAAAAACCGCCCTTGATACTCAACCTGCGATTGTCGCGCTTCCAGTCTCACAACCATATGGCGACTTTGGAAGAGTTGTTGATTGGAAGATTGACGAGTCGTTACCCAAAGACGTGGCGGCGTTCCTGGATTGGATGGTGAACGAGAGTGGCTGGACTGTTACTGAGCGGGAGCGTGCAGAGCGGGTTCCACTTCAGCCTCGACACATTTGTCTCTTGTTTCGTCGTTTGCGTCACTACTCCACTGACGTAGCCAGGCCGTATGTGCAGGCTTTGGAAGCTCATCGCATACCACACCTGTTGGTTGGCGGGAGTTCCTTCCATTCCCGCGAAGAGGTGGAAGCGATCCGCAACGCACTGACGGCGGTTGAGTGGCCCAATGACGAGCTCGCGGTCTTCGCTACGCTCAAAGGACCACTCTTCGCCTTCACCGATTCGCAGTTGCTCGCCTATCGCAGCCGGTGCTCGACGTTACACCCATTCAAGAAACCACCCGATGACTCGACTCTGGGCCACCCGGACGCTACCACCACCCCAAGCGGGCTGCCCGCTTCGGGACCCCGGTCCGCTCGCGGTTCTGACGAAGTTACTGAAGCGCTTGGGATCTTGCGGGAGCTTCATCGCCGGAGGAACGCACGCCCGATTGCCGACACGGTGGGCACCCTACTGGCCCAGACACGAGCTCATGCCGGATTCGCCAACTGGCCCACTGGTGAGCAAGCACTCGCAAACATCATGCGGCTGACGGATATGGCGCGCCGGGCAGAGCGCAACGGTCTGATCTCTTTCCGGGCGTTTGTCGACTGGCTTGATGAAGAAGCTGAGAGCGGAGAAATCGGCGATGCACCGATCATGGAAGAGGGAGTCGACGGCGTTCGCATCATGACGGTGCATAAAGCGAAAGGGCTTGAGTTTCCCGTTGTGGTTTTGGTCGACATTACGGCGAAAGACTCGCGCGAGCCCTCCAAGTGGGTGGATCAAGCATCGGGATTGAGTGCGATGAGACTGGCAGGCTGCACTCCGATCGAAGTTCAGGACAATGCCGACGAGGAGATGAGGATCGAGAAAGAAGAGGCGGCCAGAGTGCTTTATGTAGCCGCCACTCGGGCGCGAGATCTCCTGGTGGTATGTGGAGTGGGAGACCACCCATACGAAGGATGGTTGGCGACGCTGAACCCGGTGCTCTATCCAGCAGAGGACGCCAGCTTCAAACCGCTGTCAACGCAGCCCAACGGCTGTCCTCAGTTAGGGGACGACAATGTAGTGGGGCGTTTGAAGAATGCTGTTCGGCCACGTGGTTCCGTGAGTCCGGGCCTGCACCGGCCCAAGGCGGGCAAGCATCACGTGGTTTGGTGGGACCCTTCAGTACTCCGGCCCATTAGTCAGGGCGACACGCGATCGAGATTGACGGAGTTTCTTAAAGAAGACGAAAACAAGGTTCGATCAGAGGAGGGAATTCGAGTTCATCAAGAGTGGCAGCGGCAGCGCGCGAATGTTCGCCAGGTAGCGGGCAAACCGGAGTGGAAGGTCGTAACCGCTACTACGCATTTCGCAATGCCGCGAGGCCGTGACAAGACTGAGCCTGATGGCGAACGGATCGAAGCGTCCCAAATCGCCGAGGTAACTGACGTCGCAGTTGAATCGATAGCGATTGATTTCTCCAGACCTCACGGAAAACGCTTTGGTATCTTGGTTCACGCCGTTCTCTCTATCGTGCCACTCAATTCGGGCTATGCGGCGATCGCAGACATCGCGCGGGGTCAGGGGCGAATCTTAGGCGCGACAGAGGATGAAGTTGCCGCCGCGGCGGAGACCGTGCATCGCGCTCTTCGTCACCCGCTAATGCAGCGCGCGGCTGCCGCGGCGAACATCGGACGGTCTCGCCGAGAAGTTCCCATCGGCCTCAAACTCGACGACGGAGTAATGGTTGAAGGTGTGATTGATCTTGCGTTTCAGGAGCAAGGGCCAGCCAGCCCATGGACGGTGATTGATTACAAAACCGACTTTGAGGTTAAAGGCAGGCTTGAGGAATACCAAAGCCAGGTTTCGCTCTATGCTTTAGCCATTTCACGCGCGACAGGGTTGGAAACGCGGCCTGTCCTGCTCAGGCTATGAATACTTCCCCGAACCTTTGGCCGAAAAACAAACACGATCCTGCCGGCCTTCAGTCCCGGAGGGACCAAATGTTTATAGAACCCAGGATCCCAAAGAACCTGAGAATGCGAGATCCACGAAATGTCACGAAATCACTCGAAAGAATTAAGTGTTTGTTTCGTGTGGGTTCGTGGATCGTTCTTTTGTCTTCGTTCTTCAGCAACCTGCGGGAGTCGAGTTGCCTTTTCGGCGCCGGATATATCGCCAAGGCCAC
The DNA here is from genome assembly GCA_030859905.1 of Acidobacteriota bacterium. Lineage (GTDB taxonomy): Bacteria > Acidobacteriota > Blastocatellia > Pyrinomonadales > Pyrinomonadaceae > PSRF01. The sequence goes on along the minus strand of JALZJF010000171.1, from coordinate 22,277 downwards.
CGTACACTTGCACACGGAAGGGCATCCTGACAAAGTCTGCGATCTAATCGGCGATTCGATCCTTGACGTGTACATTCACTTTTGGCCATTTTCCTTGTGTTCCAGTAGGCAGTTTATCACTTGCTAAGTTGTAGCAGTGCAACTCATCTTTGAGAACCAGCCCTCTAGGTACCGTCTAGTATTACTACAGACTCGGCGAGGTCCTGTAGCTTAGAGTGAATCCACCCTGCCTCACCAAGGTGCTCTAACTTCAAGATATTATCGGCGGAAGAACGCCGGTTCCGTCGTCTCAATTTTGGTTCTGACGTTTGAGTAGTTTTAGCCTATACTTCCCGAATGCGCCTGTACCGCCTGTCCGGAATAGCCTTGTTTCCGTGTCTGATATGCGCGCTGCTCGCCGTGACGAGCAGTGCGCAGGACGCCGTGTGGCAAAACGAACTCGCCGATTGGCGCGTGCAGCAAACGGTCGACCTCCAGAAGCCGGATGGCTGGCTCGCCCTTGTGGGCCTGGAATGGCTGCAGCCGGGCGACAACAGTTTTGGCTCCGCGCCAGACAATCAGATTCATCTCCCCGGTGGGGCACCACCTCACCTTGGCACTCTTCGTCTCGAAGGCGTGACCATCACGCTTCGTCCTCCACCCGGTGGTTTCCCCGACGGATTCCTCATCGATGGCAAGCCGGCCCAACAGCAAGCTCTTGTTACCGATCCCGACAGCGACAAGAACAATCCGCGCCTCACCATGGGCTCGCTGAGCATGTACGTCATTCATCGCGGCGACCGGTACGGGCTGCGCATCAGGGATTCGAAGTCCACCGCGCTTGTCCGCTTCCACGGGCTTAAGTGGTTTCCACCGAACGCGAGGTTTCGTGTCACAGCCCGCTGGATCCCGTATGTTCCGCCCAGGTCCACGACTCTCGCGACTCTCATCGGCACCAGCTACTCGCAGCAGGTCCCGGGCGCAGCGGAGTTCACGCTAGCAGGTAAGACGTTCCGCCTCGAGCCAGTTTTGGAAGATCCCGCCGAGGCAAAACTGTTTTTCATTCTTCGCGATACGACCAGCACTTCCACCACGTATGGAGCTTGCCGTTTTCTATATACGGGCTTTCCCGACAGAGGTCTCGCGCAGTCCGGCAAGCTCGTCCTCGACTTCAACCGCCTCGAGAATCCTCCCTGCGCATACACACCCTATGCTACTTGCCCGCTGCCGCCGGCCCGAAATCGCTTGCCCATTCCTCTGCCGGTCGGTGAGAAGCGCTACCACGATTGAAGTTTTCCACTAGGGTAGCTCGATCCATCAGCTCTTCTGGGATCCTCCAGATTGCCTGAACCTTACCGCTCACCAGCCAGGGAGGTACTCCAATCATGACGGACCAAACGGTACCCAGTTGCGAGAATCTGGAATAACGACTGAACGCCTTACGGTTGATCGTACTGCGTTACGAACCTGACCACTGATGCCTCCACCTGTTTGGCCAACATTCTCAGCCTCCTGGCTTATCGGTGGTCCACATGAAATGGGGAACGCTAACGAGCACAATTGCCACCCGTTGGGATCTACCGTGTCGCTCCACCGTCTGCGATATCTTGAGCTGTCATCACAGCGCCGACGCATCGGGCAGCCCGGTAGGCCCAGCAGCTCGATCCTCGCACGCAACGACGTGTGGAGCGCCGATTTCAAAGGGCAGTTCAAAACCGCGATGGTATTTACTGTAGTTTGAGGCGGGTCTGGCGACCTAATGTTTCAATTCAATTCAAAAACTTGCTTGACATCCACCGTAAGGAAAGTATAAGAGGAGGGACTAGGGATTAGCCACATTGGTTTGAATGCGGGTGCCTGTTAACTTTTCATAAGCAAAATCCGGACGGCCACCCCCTACTTCGGTATTGTGCGACGCGACATAAGCGCAGCAGTCGCAACCATGACCGCACGCCTATTAAGCACATCTCTGGTCATTAACGGCAGTGTCCAACCGCGTCCGGAAGGCGAAGATCCTTCTGAAGGATACGAAAGTGATCGGCTCCCGCGACTTCAAACTTCCTGACCATGAGGACAGAGACGAGGATTTCGACAGAGATGACGAGAAAGACAAGCATAGCATCGATTCCGTCGCACGCACTAAGGCTAGTTTGAGTGACGCATGCGGCTGTTGATTGCCAATACTAGTCGTTATGGCCTGCTCGGGCGTCGTCTGAGCATATGAAGAGGAAACTCATAAACAATAAGGACACTAGCCGAGAGCGCTTTAAGGGACGATCTATTTAAATATACATTCAAGGCCTTAGGTCATCTGCTGCTTTTGGTCCAAGATACTCGCTGAACCTAAATGTATACGTATGGGTAATAGGAGTTACCACAATGCCTAGCGATGCGCATGCCCCTGCCGCCAAACCCGCGGATATTGGCCCGATCCCTCGGGACTTCATCCCGGGCCTCAAGCAAAACTTTAAGTATGATATCGTCTCCGGGTTCATCCTCTTCCTGATCGCGCTGCCGCTGAGTCTGGGCATCGCCATCGCCTCCGGGGCGCCGCCCATCGCGGGCGTTATCGCCGGGTTCATCGGCGGCATCCTGGGATCGCTGGCCGGCGGCTCCTACGTGACCATCAACGGCGCCGCCGCCGGCTTGATCGCGATTGTGTTCGGCGCGGTCGCCGCTCTGGGCGACGGCGAACCGGGCTCGCCGGAAGCGATTGCGTCGGGGTTCCGTTACGCTCTGGCGGTGGGCGTGGTCTGCGGCATCATCCAGATCGGCATGGGACTAGCCAAGCTGGGCAAGCTCACCAACATGTTCCCGCTCAACGTGGTGCATGGCATGTTGGCCGGCATCGGCGTCATCATCATGTGCAAACAGATCCACACGTTGCTGGGGGTGACCTTCTCCGGCGCGATGATCCCCACCATCCTCGCGATCCCCAGCAGCTTCGCCAACATGGTGGTGCCGGCGGCGACCATCGGCGTCCTCAGTCTGGTGATGATGATCGCGTGGCCCATGCTGCCCAAGGCCATCACCAAGATCGTCCCGGCCCCGATGGCGATCATCCTGGTCACCGTACCTATGGGTATCATGTTCAAGCTAGAGCCTGAGTTTCTGGTCCAGGTGCCCCTCAGCTTCATGGAGTCGTTCCAGGGGCCCGATTGGGGCAAGGTCGGCACCGGAGTGTTCTGGAAGTTCGTCATTACCTATATGTTCGTGGCGAGCCTGGAATCCCTGTTGACGGCGGCCGCCATGGACAAGATGGACCTCTGGAAGCGTCGCTCCAACATGAATCGTGAGCTGATCAGCAAAGGGGCGTGTAACTCGCTATCCTCCTTCATCGGCGGGCTGCCGATGATCGCGGAAGTCGTGCGGAGTTCGGCCAACATCATGAACGGCGCGCGGACCCGCTGGTCGAACTTCTTCCACGGGCTCTTCCTACTGCTATCGGTGGCGCTCATCCCCGGGATCTTGAACATGATTCCGCTGGCGGCCCTTGCCGGCATGTTGGTGTTCATCGGGTTCCGTCTGGCCCATCCCAAGGGATTCGCACATGCCGCCCATATCGGCAAGGAAGAGTTGATGTACATGGCCGTGACGACCATCATCGTGGTAACGGTGGACCTGCTCTGGGGCGTGATAATCGGTTTCGTGGTGGCGGTGGTGACCAACATAATACGTGGGAGCCGCTCGATCAAGGCCGATGCTGAAGTGGCGACCAGCGGCGATACCGTCACGGTCAAGCTGAAAGGCGCGCACGGGTTTCTTAATTTCGTGTCCATGCGCAGCATCCTGGACAAGCTCCCGGGCGGCAAGAAGCTGACGATTGATTACAGTGGCGTGAAGTACATGGACCACACGGTGCATGAGCGCTTCCACGACTTCGACGGCGAGTACGCGCTGACCGGAGGGAGCGTGAAAACGGTCGGCAAGGACGGTCTGAAAGCGACGTCACATAGCGACGTGTCGGCGCTGGTCAGGGCTTAGGTGAGTCGGCGCCGTAGGCCTCCGCGCGTTAGCGCGGGGCCGTTGAAGGCAGGTGGAATGTTTCGGCAGCACGCCCGGTAGCTTGTGCACGGGAGCGTGGGCAGACTTCTTTAAGGATGGCTAGAACCGAACCAACACGCACGACCCGCAAGCGTTATCCGACAAGGGGGTTGTGTTCAGACGCTGATCGAATCATTCGCGGAGGATGGTCATGAGCATTTTGAGCATCATCATGTGGCTGCCGTTTCTGGGCATGCTGATCGTGCTGGCTCTGCCGAATACACAGATCAAGCTGATCCACGCGGCGACGCTCGCCATCGCCGCGGTGACGTTCGTGCTCTCTTGGGGCCTGTTGTTCAACTACGACCGCGCCGATCCGGGCCTGCAGTTCGTCGAACGCATCGCATGGATTCCGGAGATGGGCATGACCTATGCCTTGGGCGTGGATGCCCTGAGTCTCGTCATGTTGATGCTGACCACCCTCATGCTGCTGGTGGCCCTGATCGTTTCCATCGGCAGCATTCGCGAGCGCATCAAAGCCTTCTTCGCTTGGTTGATGCTGCTGGAATTCGCGATCATCGGCGTCTTCATCTCACAGGACTGGTTCCTGTTTTACATGTTCTGGGAAATCACCCTGATCCCGATGTTCTTCCTGATCGGCATCTGGGGTTCGGAGCGGCGCGGACCGGCCAGCATGAGTTTCTTTCTGTATACCCTAGGCGGCTCGGTATTCATGCTGCTGGGGATCATCGCCGCCTATCTCAATACGCCCGAGCAAACCTTCGACATGGTGCAGATGGTGGAAGCCTCGGCGACGTGGAGCCGGGAATTCCAGATCATCGTATTTCTCGCTTTCTTCGTCGGTCTGGCGGTCAAGGTGCCGGTGTTCCCGCTGCATGGGTGGCTGCCGCTCGCGCACATAGAGGCACCGGTGCCGGTCAGCATTATCCTCTCGGGCATCCTGTTGAAGATGGGCGCCTACGGCATCATGCGGATCACCGATCTGTTTCCGATTGGCATCGAATGGTTCGCGCCTTGGCTGTTCGTGCTGGGCACCATCAACATCCTGTACGGATCGCTGATGGCCTGGAGGCAGACCGACCTGAAAGCGATCGTCGCCTTCTCCTCCGTCGGCCACATGGGATTCGTGCTGATCGGCATCTCCGCGCTCAACGTCATCGGCTACACCGGCGCCCTGATGCAGATGTTCACTCACGGGGTCATCACCGGCGCGCTGTTCCTGCTGGTGGGTGCCATCTACGAGCGCGCCCACACCCGCGAAGTGACGGCTTTCGGCGGGCTCGCGCAGCACATGCCGGTGTATGCGGTGCTGACATCGATGGCGTTTCTCGCCACGATGAGCCTGCCGGGGCTGGCCGGCTTCATCAGCGAGATCCACGCCCTAGTGGGTTCATTCCAACGTTGGGGGTTGTGGGTCATCATCGCCACGCTGGGGATTCTCATCACCGCGGCGTATTCGCTGCGCGCCATCGGCAAGATGTTCATGGGCCAGTTCGACACGCGCTGGTCCCACCTGACGGATCTGAATGTTCGCGAACTGGTCGCGGTCGTGCCGCTCGCCATCCTGATGCTGGTGATCGGCGTCTATCCCGGGCCGCTGCTGCGCCTGATGAGTGCCACGCTGGTGCGGATCGTAGCACCGTTCAAATGAGTCCGAAGCTGTCTTCCCGTGTGCGCGGCCCAGCTCGGGAGCGGGATGCACGACGGCGATTGGCGGTCCGCGCTGGGGCACACTTTTTTCATCCGACGACAGGGCAGACGCTGCAGTCGGATCGCGTCGGATACCCGGGTTAAAGTCAAAGAATTGTCATGCCCACACACGACGAGCACCATGATCAGGCGATCGATCTGAGCACGCCCGAGGGTAGGCTCGAACACCTGCGGCACGAGGTGCATCACTACAGTCACATGCTCTCGCCGCAGGGGCCGATCACCACCTTCGTGCACCACAACACCCTGCACGGTTTCCAGCACCTGCCCTTCGAGCAGGCGATCAAGGCGGCCAACCGCATCGTCGGCGGGCGCGGTTACCTCACCAACGAGGATTACCGCCGTTTCTACGCGCGCGGCCGCATCAATGACGCGGATATTGCGCAGTCCTTGGCCGAACGTGCCGAGCTCGCGCTCGAGGATCCGGTCATCGAGATGGACCGACGCCAGCTTCGCGCCGCAGAAATCTATCGGTTGCATCTGCTCCATGGCATCGATCCCATCGAAACCGGCGAACTGTACGACCAGGTGATCGAGCGCCGGGCGACGCTTGCATTTCGGGCAGATGTCCCGGCCGCTGCGCGCGATGCGCTCCTGCAAAAATCGCAAGCCGAGCTCACTGCCGGCCTAGAGCGCATCGGCCGGGACTGGACGCTGGCCCATTGGCTGGGTGCGCGCACCGGCCTGAAACTGTCCGAGTGGCTGCGGGAGCGGGTGCACTACATCCTAGCTGCACATGAGGCCGAGCAGGAATTCGCCGATGCCATGCCGGCAGACATCGCGCCGGGGCAGAATCCGCAACAGTTGATCGAACACGGTCTGGGTACCCTAGGTATTGCGGACGCACGCGCGCAGGACTATCTCACCTGTATCGATATGCAGTTCGACAGGCAGCAGGACCCGACGCGACGAACATGGCAGCAAGCCCTCTGGCTGCGCGAAGAAGCGGCGCTGGTGGGCGCCATCGCGCACCGTCATTTCGGGGTTGCAGGCACACTGCGGGCGCTGGCCGACGACTGCCGGGCGCACCCGGAGTCCTACGCCGTCAGCACGCTCTGGCAGGCTTGGCTCGCGCACGACGCGTTGAACGACCCGTTCTCGCCCAGCGATCCCAACACGCTGCAGGCACACAATATCGTCGGCAACCCCAAGGAAGTGCTGTGGGAGCACTTCGCCCATTCGGAACGCTGGGGCGGTCCACCGCTGCCCTTGAGCGCCGAGCTCAGGCAGCAGATCGAGCACGCCATCACCTCGCAACTGGCGGATTTGCAGGAGGACATCGCCCGCCAGCACGCGCCCGCCGTCGAGGCCTCGCAGTTGTGCTGGATTGTGCTGTACGGCCTGAGCCGCTGGCACCTGACGCGCCGCGGCTTCGAAGCGCTTGAAGCCCTGTTCTCGCTGCGCGGCGAGCTGATCGTAGGAGGGGCCGAGCTGCACATGCGCCTGCAGGAGAACAACCCGCATGAACGCATGCGGAAATTCGCGCACGACCACCTAGCGCAAGAGATCAAGAATTTGCACCATGGGCACACCCACCCCGATTTCCTGCGGCCGCTGATCGGCGAGCATCTGGGGGAACGCGTCAACCGCTACATGATCCGGGCCTGCGCAGTGTTCATGGACGATGGGCTGGCGGCCTGGCATCAACCCGGACGCGCCCTAGGGTTCTACGCATCATGGCGACTGCTAGCCTTGTACGACCGCAGTTTCGATTTCGACGGGATAAAAGGCTGGCGCAACGATCTCGAGCAACTGCCCGAAGCGGCGGCGGACGCGGTCATCCAGCAACTGGAAACCTTGGGAATCGAGCCGCAACACTGGGGCGAGTACCTCGGTCACGCGATCATGCACCTGCCGGGCTGGGCTGGGCTGATCGCCTGGTACGAGCAACATCCTGGTTATCCGAAGCAGATGGGTCAGCCCGTCGACATGCTGCAATACTTGGCGGTGCGCCTGTTCTACGAAACCCTGCTGGTGCGCAAAGCGTGCGAGGACAACTGGGGCATTCGCCCTGACATCGACAGCCTCGACCGCTATTTTCAGCAACACCCCTGTGAGTTCCTGGTGCGCCGGGAACTGTTTTCCGGAAAGCTGACGGAACATCTGGCGGCCGAGGCGCGTGCGCTGGTCGAGCGCAATCCACGTGGCCCGGACGCGGCGGAAGATCCGCGCTGGAGGGCGCTGGCCGACAAGGTCTGGATCGCCGACGATCATGGGGCCCCGATGCGCCGGATCACGCAAGACATCTGGCGATTGTTCCACCTAGCGCAGTTTCTGGGACTCTCCGCGGGCGAGGTGCAGGCGCTGTCGGAGCAGGAGCGCAAGCGGCTGCTGGCCACACTGAACGCCTTTCCGCCCGAGGCTCATGGCCATGTCTGGCTGGTCGCGTTCGAGCGGCACTACCGCGACGAAATCCTGAACGCACTCGCGCTCAACCGCGGTCACGGGCGCTGGCGCGAACGCAATCGCAGGCCCAAGGCGCAGGTGGTGTTCTGCATCGACGAGCGCGAGGAAGCCATCCACCGCCACTTCGAGGAACTGGATCCGGAGTACGAATCACTCGGCGCAGCCGGTTTTTTCGGCGTCGCCATGAGTTATACCGCGCTGGACGATCACCACCCCACACCGTTGTGTCCCGACGTGGTTACGCCCGCCCACCGCGTGTTCGAGGTCGCCCGCGAGAAAGCCGCGCATACGACACTGCCCGTGCACGAGCGGCGCTCCAAGTGGCTGGACGTCTTCAACAACGCTTACTGGGAGAGCAAGCGCAACCTAGTGGCGTCGTTCTTCGTGATCAACGTGTTCGGCCTGATCATGGCGCTGCCTTTGATCGGCCGCATCTTCATGCCCAAGCGCTGGTTCTCGGCCATGAGGGCCGCACGCAGCGCGCTGGTGCCGCCGGTCGAAACCGAGCTCACCGTCACCCGGGGGGAATACCCGGACGTGCACGACCACGGCCACGGTGCCGGCGAACCCGATACGCGGCCGATCGGCTTTACCGACAGCGAACAGGCCGACCGCGTCGAGGCCCTGATGCACAACACCGGTCTGACCTATGGGTTTTCCCGCTTGGTGATATGGGCCGGCCACGGTTCGCACAGCGAGAATAATCCGCACGAGGGCGCACACGACTGCGGCGCCTGCGGCGGCAAGCATGGTGGGCCGAACGGGCGCGCCTTCGCCGCTATGGCCAACCGTCCCGCGGTGCGCGCGTTGTTGCACGAGCGCGGAATCGACGTCCCCGATGACACATGGTTCATCGGTGCCCAACACAACACCTGCCACGACGGCATCAGCTATTTCGACACCCAGGACATCCCCGTGACCCATCGCGAGGACTGGGCGAAGCTTCGGGCGGACCTCGATGAGGCGCGCGCCCGTTCCGCACAGGAGCGCTGCCGGCGTTTCGCCTCGGCACCCAAGGACGCCACTCCGGCACGTTCGCTGCTGCACGTGGAGAACCGCGCCCTAGATTTTTCGCAGGTACGCCCGGAATGGGGCCATGCGACCAACGCGGTGGCGGTGGTCGGGCGGCGCGCCATCACCCAACGGGTCTTTCTGGATCGGCGCACCTTCGTGATTTCTTACGATCCGACCCAGGACCTGGACGGCAAGTTTGTGGAGCGAATCCTGTTGGCGGTGGGGCCGGTCGGTGCCGGCATCAATCTCGAATACTACTTCTCCACGGTGGACCCCAAGAAATACGGCTGCGATACCAAGGTGCCGCATAACGTCACCGGCATGATCGCGGTGATGGAGGGTGCACACAGCGACCTGCGCTCCGGCCTGCCGGCTCAGATGACTGAGATCCACGAACCCATGCGCTTGCAGCTCATCGTCGAGGCTAGAATGGAGGTGCTGGGCGAGATCTACGGCCGCCAGCCCGCGATCCAGCAATTACTGGACGGCGCTTGGGTGCACCTGATCGCCATGGATCCCGACAGCGGTGCCTTCAACCTGTTCGTGCCGGGCATCGGGTTCGTGCTGTGGGACAAGGCATTGCAGCCCATTCCGGAGGTGAGCTCTTCCTTCGAGTGCTACAAAGGCAGGTTCGATTTCATCCCTCCGGCCATCATCCGCGAGCCCACAGGGGTGGTGAGGGCTTAGCGCATGTTCGAGCTTGTCGTCGCTCTGATCGTACTGCTGCCGCTGGCCGCGGCGCTGGTCAATGGCCTGAACCTGGTGCTGGGCGACCGCTTCCACTACACGCTGGTGCAGCGCATCACCTGCGGCGCCATCGGGCTCGCATTGATCGGGGCCGTTTGGGTCTTCATCCAGGTGCTGATCGATCCCGCACCGCGCGAGGTTGTGCTGTACCAGTGGCTGCAGAGCGGCGACGTGAACGTGCATGTCGCTTTCCTGATCGATTCGCTGTCGGCGGTGATGATGCTGGTGGTGACCGGGTTCAGCTTCGGCATCTCGCTGTATTCCATCAACTACATGTACAACGACTACAGCTTCACGCGCTACTTCAGCGCGCTGGCGCTGTTCGTGTTCTCCATGCTGATCCTGGTCATGGGCAACAACTTCGTGTTGTTGTTCCTGGGCTGGGAGGCCGTGGGCGTGTGTTCGTACCTGCTTATCGGCCACTACTACGTACGCGCCTCCGCGGCGCGTGCCGGCACCATCGCTTTCGTCATCAATCGCGTGGGCGATGCCGGTTTTCTGATGGGCATCTTTCTCATCGCCACTCATTTCGGCACCGTCACCTATTCAGAGGTGTTCGCCAACCTAGATCGCATCGACTCCGGCACCGCCACGGCGATCTGCCTCACGCTGCTGCTGGGCGCCATCGGCAAGTCGGCGCAACTGCCGCTCGGTATCTGGCTGGCCAAGGCTATGGAGGGGCCGACGCCCTCGAGTGCACTGATCCACGCCGCCACCATGGTCACCGCCGGGGTGTACATGATAGTACGCAGCCATGCGCTCTACGATATGGCGCCCAATGCGCTGCTGGTGGTGGCCATCGTCGGCGCCGCCACCGCGCTCTACGGGACCGCGGTGGGCCTGGCCCAGACCGACATCAAAGGCATTCTGGCATCTTCCACCACCACCCATCTGGGCCTGATGTTCCTGGCCTGCGGCCTAGGCGCGTACGCGGTGGCGATTTTCTATCTGGTCGCGCACGCCTTCCTCAAGAGCTATTTGTTCCTGACCGCGCCGTCGATCCTGCATCACCTGCACGGCAAGGTGGACGTGCGGCGGGTGCAAGCCAAGGAATCCGTGCCGCTGCTGTACTGGGTGGTGCTGGCAGTCACCGTGGCGCTGCTGCTCGCGCCGTTCGCATTGTGGCGGGGCGAGCCCCTGACGGGCGAAAACCCGATGCCTCTGCTGACCCTGCTCGCGGGTGCCGCGATGGCGGTGTTCGCAGCCGGCTATTACAGCCTGAAGCTTACGCACCGGGCTTTCGATTCCCACGAAGGACACGGGGCGGCAGCGTCCGCGCAGAAAAAACCCAACCGGATCAAACAGGCGGTCCCGTTTGCGGCATTGGCGGGCATCGCGCTCATCGGCATCGCCTTGGGTATTCTGCCCGGCGGCATCGAAGGCACGTGGTTCCAGCATTTTCTGGCACCGGTGCTCTCGGCGCCAACCGGCGAGGTTGCCGGCCATCCATTGTTGGCGCTGCTCTTGCTGGCATTGCTGGCCCTGATCCTGTTCTGCGCCTGGGCGACCGCACTTTATTTCGAGCGTGGTAGGGCCGAACTGCCGGGCCGCACCCTGTTGAAACTGCGCGGGCTGTACAGCTTGGCCGCGAACAAGTTCTATCTGGAGGAACTTTACGGCCGCTTCGTGGTGCAGTCCTGCCACAAGTTGGGACGGTTCCTTGATCGCTTGGATACCGACGTTGTCGATCGTGCCGTGGGTGCGCCGGCGGCGGTCATGCCGATCTACGGCATCCAGGCCACCTGGGAGGAAAGTTACCGGGCCATGCAGGGCACCGCCCACGCGCAAGCCCTCCATGCGGCGCTGGCGCCTGTACAGACTTCGGAAGTCGGTTGGACGCGCGGGCAACGGGACGGTATTGAACTGCATGCGGCGCTGGTGCCTGCACAGACTTCGGAAGACGAGGTAGAACAGGCAGACAAAACAATCCACTTTGCCGATACTTCCGGCGTGGCCGGCTGGCTGGCCACGACCAGCGCCCGCACATCGGGCTGGACCGAACGCGAGCTGATCGGCCGCGCCACCGGGGGCCTGGGCTGGGTTACCGACCGGGTCAGTTCCGCTTCCGGCTGGATCGAATCTAGGGTCGTGTCGCGCGCGCCGGGCATGCTGGGGGGCGCCGCTGAACTGTCGTCCGCGGTTTCGGGCTGGATCGAGCACCGGGTGGTCGGGCGTGTCCCCAATATCACCGACACCATCACCGACTTTTTCGCCGCCTTCACCGAAGGCATTGAGAAGGTGATCTTCCAGAAAGGCGTGCACAGCGTCCTCCCTTCGACGGGCGCTTTCTTCGGCCGCGCCCTGCTGGGGTTGGAACAGATCATCGGCCACCCGCTGGTCACCGCCGGGTTACTGGCGGCGGGCGTCGTCATGGCTCTAGTGTTTGGATTTCACGCATGACCCTGACCGAAATCTTTGCGTTGCAGCAGCTCGGCTTCCCGATGCTGAGCCTCCTGCTGTGGCTGCCGGTGGCGGTATTGGCCGTGCTGGCCTTGGTCCGCAACGAACACCGGGCGTATAAAATTGCCCTGACGGCGGCGGTGCTGGAATTCCTGCTGTCGGTGATCCTGTTGATCTTCTTCCGCACCGGCGTGGCCGACGTGCAGTTCGTAGAGCACCCGGGCGCGGTGCTCGGCATCCATTATCACTTGGGGATAGACGGCATCAGCGCGCTGTTCGTGCCGCTGACGGCGTTGTTGAGCGTGCTGGCCATCCTTTACACCGAACCCGCCGTGAAGGCCAATGTGCGCGGGTACGTGATGGCGATCCTAGGTTTCGAGGCCGCCATGATCGGCGCGTTCGTAACGCTCGATCTGCTGCTGTTCTGGGTGTTCTTCGTGCTGGAGCTGATCCCCAGTTACTATCTGATCGTGCGCTACGGGACCGGCGAGAAGCGTCACGCTGCTGCTAGGAACTATATCGGCGTGATGCTAGCGAGTGCCGCGTTGGTGCTGGCGGGCTTTGTCCTGCTGGCGAACAACCACGCCAGCAGCACTGACGCGGGGCTGTCGTTCAACCTTATCGAGTTGTTCACTGTGCCGGTGCCGGCCGCCCTGCAGACCGGAATCTTCTTTCTGTTGTGTCTGGGATTCGCGGTCAAGGCACCGATCTTCCCTTTCCACACATGGATGCCCAGAGTGCTGGAAGAGGGTCCGGTGGTGGGCATGAGCGTGTTTCTGGTCGGCACCAAGCTCGGCACTTACGCGTTTCTGCGTTTTATCATTCCGCTATTGCCCGAAGCGGCCCACGAATGGTTCTGGCTGCTGGCGCTGATGGGTGCGTTGGGGATGATCTATGGCGCCTTGATCGCGCTCATCCAGACCGATCTGCGGCGTCTGCTGGCGTTCGCGAGCCTGAGCCATATGGGTGTGGTGATGATCGGCCTGTTCTCACTCAATTTCTCGGGCTTTCAGGGCGGATTGTTGCAGATGATCAATCTGGGCGCGTGCGGGGCGGGCTTGTTCTTTATCGCCGGTTTTCTGTACACCCGAGTGGGACCGCCGGAAATCGCATCCATCGGCGGTCTGTTCGATTACGTCCCCATGCTGTCCATCGCTTTCCTAGTCATCGGTTTGGCCAGCATCGGCATGCCCGGCACCAACGGTTTCAATGGCGAGCACCTGGTCATCATCGGCGCTTTCGAACGGCACTGGCTCATGTCGGCTGCGGTCGGACTAGGTATTTTCCTAGGCGCGGCCTATTTTCTGTTGTATTACCTGCGCGGGTTTCTCGGGCCGGTCCACAATCCGATGGTCAGAACCTTGCCGGATCTGGATCGGCGCGAGTGGGCGATCGCCATCAGCATGTGCGGGCTGATCTTCTGGATCGGGCTAGCGACCAGCCCTTTTTTGCACATTATGGAAGGTTCCCTGCAGGCGCTGACCGAACGCATGGAGCACGGTTCATACAGTACCTTCGTACCTGAACCCGTGATCGAGCACGGGAAAAGACTGCGATGAAAGTGATTTCTTTTGTGCGATACCAATCGCGCATAAGGGGGGGCAGAGCGTGGTCCTGAATCAGATACTCGCTGACGAACAGCTCGGCTTCCCGATCCTGTCTACGTTGATCGTGCTGCCGTTGCTGTGGGCGTTGTTGTTGATCCTGATCCGTGACGATCGTCTGCTGCGAGGTGCCGCGCTGGCCGCCGCGCTGGTGCAGCTGGGGCTTGCATTGATCATGGTTTATCACTTCGTTCCCGGCATCCCGGACATCCAGTTAGCCGAGCAGGCCACCTGGATGCCGGTGCTCGGCAGCAGCTATCACGTCGGCGTGGACGGCATCAGCGTGCTGTTCGTGCCGCTCACCTGTTTCCTGACGGTGCTGTTGATGCTGTACGCCTCGGGGGTGCGGTTTCTGGCGCGTTTTTATCTGATCAACATCCTGTTGCTGCAGGCGTTCACCCTCGGCATCCTGGTCTCGCTCGACCTGATCCTGTTCTTCGTGTTCTGGGAGCTGGCGCTGGTGCCGTCCTATTTTTTGCTCAAACGCTGGGGGATCGGACCGAAGCGCCAGTACGCGGGCACCAAGTACATGCTGTACATGCTGGCCGGGTCGCTGCCACTGCTGATCGCCATCGTCCTGCTTGGAGTCAACCATTACCGGGCGGTCGGAGCTTATTCGTTCGATCTGCTGGTGCTGCAGGGTGACGTCCCCGTCCCCTTCGAAAACCAGACCCTCATTTTTTTCCTGATGATGCTGGGCTTCGCAGTCAAAGGCCCGATGGTGCCTTTTCATACGTGGCTATCCACCACGCTCATGGAAGGGCCGATCGGCATGGGGCTGTATCTGGTCGGATTGAAGCTTGGCGTCTACGGCATGCTGCGCTTCGTCATTCCGCTGCTGCCCGAGGCCAGCGCCGAGTGGTTCTGGCTGATGGCGGTGCTGGGCCTGACGGCGCTTTTGTATGGGGCGCTGATCGCGCTGGTGCAGCCCAATTTCCGCCGTCTGCTGGCCTTCGCCAGCGTGAGCCACGTCGGCATCATCATCGTGGGGTTGTTCTCGTTGAATCAGCAGGGCATGCAGGGTGCGCTCATCCAGATGATCAGCCTGGGCATCGTCGGCGAAGGTTTGCTGCTCCTCACCGGGTTCCTGTACCGGCGGACCGGTTCCTCGGACCTCTCGGCGTTCGGCGGACTGGCGCGGCATGTCCCGGTGCTGGCGTTTTTCTTTTTCGTCTGCGGTCTGGCTTTTATCGGGCTGCCCGGCACCAGCGGATTCATCGGTGAGTTCCTGATCCTGATGGGGGCCTTCCGCGCGCATTGGACGTTGGCCGCCGTCGGGGTGCTGGGGGTGATCCTGAGCGCCGGCTATTTCCTGTGGTATTACGAGCGCGCCTTCTTCGGGCCAGTCACCAACGCGACGGTCGCACGTCTGCGCGACCTCAGCACCCGCGAGACGCTGATCGCAGCTTCCATCAGCGGGCTGATCTTCTGGATCGGACTCTACCCTAGGCCGCTGATCGAGATGACCCGAGGCTCTGTGGAAGCCTTGGTGGCACACGTGGATCGGGCCCGCGCCACGCCGATTGCCAACAGCGAGTAGGCCTATGGAAACCACAGCGATCCAATCGATGACGCCCTTATGGGCCGTCTTGGTGGCAGTCGCGGCGGCGGCGGGGATCTTTGCCAGCAGGGACCATCCCAACCTGCGCGAGGGCTGCTCGCTGGTGGCGGCGGGGATCCAGTGCCTGCTCGTTGTCAGCATGCTCCCGGCGGTGCTCGCCGGGCACACCCTGCATTACACGGTGCTCGAATTCCTGCCGCAGGTGGCGATCGCATTTCGGGTGGACGCCCTAGGGCTTTTCCTGGCTGTTACCGCCTCGTTGCTGTGGTTTCTCACGATCATTTTTTCCATCGGCTACATGCGGACGCTGGGGGAACACGCGCAGACGCGTTTTTACGCATGCTTCGCCATCACCCTGGTGGCAACCATGTCGGTCGCCTTCGCCGCCAACCTAGCTACCGTTTATATCTTCTACGAGGTGCTGACCCTAGTGACCTATCCACTGGTCACGCACCATGGCTCCGACGAGGCCATGGCCGCCGGCAAGAAATACCTGCTGTACCACCTCGGTACCTCGATCGTGTTCCTGCTGCCCGCGATGATCCTGGTCTACGGCGTGTCCGGGACTTTCGATTTTCGCCCCGGCGGGGTGTTTCCGGAGAATGCCGGCAAAACCATCCTCTACATCATCTACTTCCTGTTTCTGGCGGGCAGCGCCAAGGCCGCGGTGATGCCTTTCCATAACTGGCTGCCATCGGCCATGGTCGCACCGGTGCCGGTCAGCGCGCTGTTGCACGCAGTGGCCGTGGTCAACGTTGGTGTGTTCGTGATCTTGCGGGTGATCTTCGACGTCTTCGGACCCGACCTCATGCGCGCGCTCAATCTGGGCGTCATCACGGCTTACATCGCTTCCTTCACGATCCTGTTCGCGGGCTTCTACGCCTACCGGCTCGACAGCCTCAAGGGCGTGCTCGCGTATTCCACCATCGGCCAGCTTTCCTACATCGTGCTGGGGGCGGCGATGCTGACCGCCGCCGGCATGACCGGCGGCATCATCCACATCGCCAATCACGCCTTTTCCAAGATCACGCTGTTCTTCTGCGCCGGCGCCATTTACGTGGCCACGCACAAGACCAACATCTCCGAACTCGGCGGCATCGGCTGGCGCATGCCGCTGACCATGGGCGCCTTCACCATCGGCGCGTTGAGCATCATCGGCGTGCCGTCGACGGCCGGTTTCATCACCAAATGGTTCGTGATCCTGGGTTCGCTGCAGGCCGAGCTGTATCCGGTGTTCATCGTGCTGCTCATCAGCACGCTGTTGAGCGCCGTGTATTTCCTGAAGATCGTCCGCAGGGCGTTCTTCGACCCGGAAGCCGGCCAACAAGACGCGGCCGCTGCCGGGCCGCGGCGACGACGGCGGGCCGAAGCCGAACCCAGCCTTGACCCATCCTGGTTTCTGCTGGGTCCGCTGCTGTTGACCGCGGCCATCACCATGATCCTGGGGCTTTATCCCACGGTGGCCTTGGAGTTGGCACGCCATGTGTTCCGCTAGCCCACTAGTGGCATGACCACTCAAAGGGATGTGCGAAGTGCTCATTGTACTCGACCCAACTGACTTGCGATGGTCAATCAGATGTTGACGTGACTCAGCATCAAAGCGCACTAGGTACTTTGCCGTGAAAGCGCGCACAACAACTCGGCTTGATTCCACCTACCGTCCTGGAGGTTTCCATAATCATCAGTCCCGGAATCGCTTCCGAATGCGGTGCATGAGACCCCAGGCCGCCAAGAGCAGAATCAGCGCTGCCCCGCCGAGCGCAAGGTCCACATCGATCTTCAACCCCAGATGATTCGCCCCCTTCAACACGTAGCCCATCAGGCCGAGAGCATAGTAGGTTATCACGACCACCGTCAGACCCTCGACCGCATTCTGAAACTCGAGTTGCAACCGCGCCCTCCGGTCGGCGTCCGCGAGAAGACGCTGGTTCTGCTCTTCGACATGGAGTTCGATACTCGTCCTCAGCAGTTCGGCGGCTCGGTCGATGCGCTGGGACATATTCGTCAGACGTTCCAGAACGCTGCGGATGGTTTGCTCCGCCGGTGCCAATCGCCGCATGATGAAGCGGCTCAGACGGAGAACGTGTTCAATCTTCTCCTCGCGCAACTCCACAAAACGACTTTCGAGGAGCGAGAAGTAGGCAGCCGAGCCGTTAAATCGATTTGACACCCGCGCGCGGAGACTCTCGATGTCCGCCGCGAGCCCGAGAAATGAGTTGAGAACGGCTCGTTTCTGTTCGACCGAATCGGCCACGCGCAGAGCTTCCATCTCGATAACCACGCGGCTCTCCCACGAGGCGAGATCGGCCTTGAGCTCGCGGGCGACGGGGAGAGAAAGAAGGGTCAGGTGGTAAAGGTCTTCGATTGCGAGAAGTCTCTGGACAGTTCGACCGAGTGAGTGTGGACTCATCGGGTTGACGACGAGCGCGATACGGCCTAAGCCATCTTCGTGAACACGATAACAGCTCCATGCTTTCGCACGTCCGGCCATGACCTTGCTCCCGTTGACGGTGTGTCCTTCGAACAGGTCAGTCAGGCCTTCGGGAGTGTCGGGCATTTCGCTACTCGATCCTATTGAGACGCGCGTCGCAACCAGCAGTGGAACGCCGATGCTGTCGGGAAAGCCGGGGGGAAGAAGCTCCCGGAAATCAAGACCGAACGGCTGAAAGGGAATCTCAAGTTCGTATAGAAAAAACGTGTAAGCTACAAACTCGCTGTGCCGTTCCCAGGCCAAGACCAGCCGGCCAAGTCCGACGACCGAGGCGGTGTAGATGGCGTGTCGAGCTGTTTCGTAGGCCGTCTTGAGGCCCATGGTTTCCTTCAATCGGGCAAGACTCGCCTGATCCGCGGCCTCGGTTCCTTCTCCGGTCAGGAAAGTGAAATGAAATATGTGGGCGGGGGCTGAGAATCGGACATAAGGGCGAGCGTGAAGCTCTTGCCAAATCAGATTCCGTTGCTGGTGGCTTTGCATCGACATGAGTGAATCGGCGTCAATAAAGGATATTAGCCTCATCGTCGAGATGATCGTTCCGTAATGAAGCACCACCTCGTCGTGGCTCGTCGTCAGCAGCGGGTAGCAGGACACGCCTAACGAATAGTATTCTTCCCGAAGTTTCGCTGAGGGGTCAAGGTTGGCAAGACTCAGGTTCTCGTGAGTGGCAGTGGTTCGGGGAGCACTCCGGAAAGGAATTCAGTTGGACGAAACCGCCCGTGTAGGGACAATACTGGAGGAAAGTAAAGTGCGTAGATCTAGATCACTTTCTGTGGCGCTCGGTGCTCTGCTGGCAATCGGCATTTCGAGTAATCGCGTGTCGAGCGCCCAATCTGTAACTAAGGACCACGGCCATATCAAAACTGTCGGTCACGAAGCGAAGAAAAAGAAGAAAGAAGTTGCCCAAGACAGCAAGACAGCGGCGGCAACTCACGAGCAAGAGGCGGCGGCACATGCCGACGAAACGGCGGGTGAAGAACACGCGGCGAAAGATGATGGCGGGCATTCTGGCGACGTCAGTTTCAAAGTGGAGAGCGAGTTTGTCGGCGGGCAGCACGGCTACCGTTACGGCATCTTCAACTTCACCACGTTGATGAGTGGTCACCGTTCACTGCGACTCGGAGCGCGCTTCGTGCGCGAGTTTGAGCATTCGCCGACGTTCCCCGCGCTGACGGCTAAGTTTTCGATGCAGGCGGCAAAAGGTCTTGAGGTCGAGCCGTTCGCTTTCAGCTACCTCCCGCGGGCCAATCAATATTCGGTCGGCGCGGGCGTGCGCTTTGAAAAAAAGTTGTTCGATTTCCGGCTCGGCGGACGCCCCGCGACTTTATCCGTCATCGGCAGCCCGGTCTTCGCCAACGTGAAGGCGCTCAGGCCGCCGGTCGAAGATTCGCATTCCGATTTGGGCGACACTCCCGCGGTTAAGATAACTTCTAGCGGCACAGTCGCGGCTGCGGCGGCTGCCACGCCCGCGGTGGTAGAGCCGTTGGAGCCGACGTTTGCAATCGTCAATCAATTTATGCTCGTGGGCGGAATCAAGCTCGACAGCGCGCCGTTCAGCGTCTCGGTCTTCGGCAACCAGTCTTTCTTCTCGCGCGACACCGGGCACCTTGAGACGCCGTTGGACGTGGAAGAGATGACGCATTTCGTCGCTCATAAGAACAACTCGGGCTTTGCGAAGAATTCTGTCGGTACAGAAGGTAGCTATTCGCCGCTTCGCTGGCTGAAGTTAAGCGGTGGTTACTCCGCGCTGTGGTTTCAAGACTTGCCGCTCCGCCACTCGGCGTTCATTCGGCCCAACTTTATCTTCGGCGAGACTGAAATCTTCGGCGGCTTCCAGACCCTTCGCGGCGGGCACGTCGGAAACAATCTCGGATTCGTCGGCATTGGGTTTCGCTTTTAACCGGGAGCCATCTCAACTCGCGCATCAGGCCCGACGTTGGCTGACAAGCATCGCCACAAAGGGCGACGCGGCTATGGAGCCGCCGCCAGCGAATGGCATCCAAGCAAGAAGGAAAACGCACCATGAGAGGGATGCTGTCGGGCGGTCGACTCGAATGGTACGATGAAAGCAGGGCTTTCAACTTAAGGCGCGAAAGCCTTTCCGATTGGGAGCAACACACTATTACCCCACTACCCTGACTCACTCTTTATCGCCTGCTGGAGGTCAACATGCCAAGCAAATGGAAGTTCGGATTGGTTCTGTTTTCTGTATCCTCTGTCTTCTGCCTGCTCACGGCTAGCGATGGGTTGGGCCAAACAGTTGCGACAGTCAAAACTCAACCTGCGGTTGAGGGCGAAGGCGCGGCGGTAACAGTTGTTTCCCGCAGTTCGCACAAAGGCCGCCCCAGCGACACGGAGCGCATCAGCGCGCTGGAAGAAACGCTGCGCCAACAAGGCACGCAGCTAGATGCACTCCGCAATCTGCTGGCAGAACAGCAAGAGACGATCAGGCTGTTAACAGGAAACTTGGCCGGCGGTGGCCCCGCTTCCGCGCGAGAAGACCTGGCAGTTAACGCGATAGCGAGTGCGGAACCTGGAAGTCCGCGAATAACAAACGATCCGCAGTCATCTCCGACTGAAGATCGTGTGAAAAGGGTCGAGGCTCGCGTAGCAGAAATCGGACCAGTGAAATTCAGCGGCGACATACGTCTGCGGTCTGAATCGTTTTTTGGACTATCGAACATCCTAGCCAGCGGCAGTACTCCGGGAGCGCTAGG
Source organism: Acidobacteriota bacterium (assembly GCA_030859905.1). Lineage (GTDB taxonomy): Bacteria > Acidobacteriota > Blastocatellia > Pyrinomonadales > Pyrinomonadaceae > PSRF01. Next base: position 1,643 of record JALZJF010000171.1, on the reverse strand, counting down.
CAATGATCTGAGTCCGCGTCACCGAATGCGCCTTCGGGCGCGACTAGCGGTGCGGGGGACGATCGGCGAGGAATTTGACTGGGGGTTGCGCATCGCTACTGGGGGCTTCGCTGATAATATCTCGCCCTACCAGACGCTCACGGATTTTTTCAACCGCAAAACCTTCGCGCTTGATCAAGCCTTCATTACCTATAAGCCGCGTCGAGTTCCTGGGTTGCGTCTTCAGGGCGGTAAGTTCGAACCGCCGTGGATGTCTACTGACATGACAATTGACAGCGATCTGCAAGTCGAAGGTTTAAACGAATCCTATTCGCGCTCCTTCAAGAATTCCACGGTCAAGGACCTTACATTTGTCGCGTGGCAACTGCCCATGCTGGAGCGGAACTCTGCTTTTGTGCGCAACCTCGATGGTACAATCAATATCGAGCAGTCGCGCCGCGATGGGCGTGATCTAGCGCTTTACGGAGCCCAAGTCCGCACGCACCTAGAACCGAACGCCAAAGTAGCACTCACTCTTTCGATAGCCGATCTCTATTTTTCCGGCACGCAATTCATTTCCCCAGTGCAGGTCTTCGGCAGCCAGTTGCTGCTTCCGTTAACCTTCACCATCCCGGCCACTGGTACAACGCCTGCACAAATCGTGACCACACAAGTGTCTATCCCACGTGATCTCCTGGTGGCCGGAAATGGCAACCTGGGACTGACCAATGCAAGTAATAATGCTGTTAATCGTGACGGGCGTCTCGCCTCCGGCTTCAACTTGGTTGATATGATCGGCCGTCTTGAGCTTAAACACAGCAAACGGTTCCCCGTCACAATCCTTTTAAATTTCGTTACCAACACGCAGACGCGTGACGTTGTCAGGACTGGGCCTGGGGGCGCCGATTTGATTGTTCCTAACAACGAGAACAACGGCTTCTGGGGTGAAGTTCAAGTGGGGTCAACGAAAGCGCGGGGCGATATGTTGTTTGGCTACACGTTTTTGCGCGTTGAAAAAGATGCGGTGCTCACGCCTTTCAATTTTTCTGACGTGACGCAGCAGTCCGACATGCGCGCACACCGGCTGGCTTTCGCCTATGCCGTCGATCCGCGCGTAATATTTTCAATAGCGGGCATTGTTACACAACGGGCAAATGGATTGCTGGGTCCTTTTCTACCGACTCCGCCAGGCTCGTTGAATCGCGCGACGACACGCCTGCAATTCGACACAGTCTTCAGATTCTAAATCCTGTAAGCGCGGCGAGTGTGGGCTTTTCGGTGGAATGGACCTCGTGGGAAACAGAGGTTGAGAGTCCACCCTGGTCGGCTTCTGCTAGTGCTTTGGAATTTGAATCCAGATGGGAGTCGTCTAACCGTGTCACCGCCGTGAACGTGATGCTAATCACGGTAATTTCATTGACAACCTATGATCCTAATCGAGACTCCGTCTTGTTAGCTTGGTCAAGAAAGCCCTACGTAAGGGGTTTATGTCCGACGCAATATGCCGCTGACAAGGGAGACCACGGGAGTTGCGCGTTCATTGCGAATTCTCATCTCCAGTTGGGCTAAAGCAGACGGCAATTGCCGCATCCAACCGATAAGAATATTTACGTATTTTCAGAGCTTCTTTCTCATCTGTTATTAGCAGAAGAGGGTTCGGGGTG
>JALZJF010000057.1 GCA_030859905.1 Acidobacteriota bacterium | reverse complement strand
ATGGCCAGCGAACCACCGCCAACCAGGAAGAAAGCGTAATCGATATCCTCGAAGCCGGCGTCGCCGTCAGCATTCCCCAATCCACACATGCGCCAGGTGTTGATTTCCCCAGGCGTGAACTCCATATAACCATCGCCCGCTAGAATCGCCTGCGAGGAGACCGCGCCGGCGTCATACCAGGAACTGGTTCCGCTCACTTTCTGAATCGAATTGCCGTTGACCTGAATCGTGGGGCTCACATTCGTCCAGGTTACGTTCTGCTCCGTTAATGGTGCTTGTCCTGTTGGCGCCTCAGCCGTGACCAGCAACTGCCCATTACGATAACCGTACTCCTTCTGCGGACTCGCAGCGGCGGCATTAGCGACATATTCAGCTAGCAAGTCTCCATCCATGCCATAAATCTGCCACGTCTCAACGCCGTCAATCTTGCGCCGGGTGCGCTGCCCGTCGGCGTTGTAGCTGTAGAGCTGCTGCTGGTTATTCCCGCCCCACGCCTGTGTCATGCGGTTTTCCGCGTCATAGGTGCGGCTGCCCGCGCCCGTGTACGTGTCTGTAGTGAGATTGCCGGCATTGTCGTAGGTCATCGTGCCACTCTGTCCGGCTGGAACTCCCAGCCGGTTGTGGGCGGTGTTGACGGTGAAGTCTTTATTATTAATGCCCAGGCCCCAGGTGTTGGTTTGATGTATGGCGCGGTTGCCCCAGCGGTCGTAGACAAACTCCTGCTGCCAGCTGCCTTCCTGCACCCGATCGAGCCGATTCAGATTGTCATAGCTGTACGACTGCACAAAGAGAGCTTGCACTCCTCCACTGCTATCAGGAATCCAATGGTCCTGCTGTTTCAAGTTGCCATTGTTATCGCTGCCGTTGCAGGCGCCCCAGCACTGGCTGCTGTAGTGATTGATAATCGCGCCGCGATTCCAAGTGGTGTCCGTGGGCCCGGTGTAGCTGGTGCTGACGCGTATTTCCGATAATTGTCCGCGGCTGTTGTAGAACGATTTGTTGTAGACAGGCGTGTCAGTGCCAAACTGCTCCTTGGCCATGCCGCCCAGCGATGAATAGAGGATTCCAGTTGAGTAAGTGCGAAGCACGCCGTCGCCGAGATTGCCGGCGAAGTTCTCGGTGCGCCCCGCGTTGTCGTAAGCGTAATTGACGGTGCGGCCGGACGGATAAACTTGCGAAGTGACAGCGCCGGCGAGATTATACGCACGCTGCGTTTGATATTCTGCGCTCCAGACGCCATTGGTCTTAAAACTCTGCCGCTGATCCAGCGGCCGTCCCAGCGCGTCATAGCTTTGGATTTTTGTGAGTTCCACCACGGCCCCGAATGTCTGGTTGCCTTCGTGGTAGCTTTCCCGCAGCCGTCCTTTGCCGTTGGTCGCCGTGTCGTAGACGCGCGTGATGTCAGGATTGATGGCAGTGTCGGAATAGTTAACCGTGGTGTTGCGGTTGAGCGCATCGTAAACGTAGGTTGAAATCAAGCTGCGAGCATCCGTCTTCGTCGCCAAGTTGCCATTGTTGTCGTAACTATAACCCATCGACCACTCACTGTTGCCAGTGAGGGGATCACTCAAGCTCAGCCCTGCGTAGACTTCCTGCTCTGGATTTCTCGCTCGAATCAATCGCTTCAGCGAGTCGTACATGAAATACCGCTGCTGGCTGCCCTGCGTCACCATCGTGAGGTTGTCCAGCACGTCGTAGCCATAGCTGGTGGGCTGCACCGGAGCGCTTATCGAACCAAGATTGTTGCTCCCGTCTGGCTCGTCAACTCGGCTGAGCCTCCCCAGAGCATCGGTGATGCTCCGCCGCTGCTTGCCAATCTGATCTGTTACGGTGACCGTGTTGCCGTTGTAGCTGGTCGTGACGACCGAATTGTCTGGTGTCGTCACTGTCAGCACCCTTCCTGCCAGATCGTAAACAGTCGTGGTATAGATGGCTGTCTCTCCCAGTGAAGGACGAAAGGGATTGCTAGTTTGGCTCACGCGGCCTAGGGGATCGTAGTTTGTAACGACTTTGAGGTCACCTTGAGGATCGCGCGACCAGGCTTCTTTCGTGCGACCAAACCCATCCGTCACTGTCCACGATCGCAGCGTGGCGTCGCCGAGCGTGGTTTGGTCCTTGGCGGTCAACACGTCGTTCTTCCCAAGCGTAATGCCGAATTCGGTCATCGGCGCGTAATAGATACTTGTGCGATTCTCCACTCCTGAGACTCCGAGCGCGGATTTTACAAGTGTCGGACGATTGAAGGGATCGTTGTAGATAGTTTGTGTGACGATATTGTTGCGGTCTTTGAATCCCGTAAGCAAACCGGTGGGAAAGTCGTACTGGCTGCGCGCCGTGTGTGGCTGCTCTCCCACATTAGGCGGCGGACTGGTGATCAAAGTCGGCAGCGCGTAGGTTGGGGTCGCCGGATTATTCGTGCCGCTGCCAGGATTACTGCCATCGCCGAAGTCGTCTGCAAAGCTGATGGTTGAAATATTTCCACGCGCGTCTTTCGCCTTCACGACGTTGCCCAGGATGTCGTAGCGCGGATAGGCGTAGAGATATGTGTCGCTCGATTTGATCCAGCTTCCGACACGAGTGACGTTTCCCCGCGTCGTCTTACCCGCCCCGTAGTTGGCAGTGTCATGGCCGGCGATGGATCCAGGCCCAGCACCATACGACTCTAAGTAATAGTGGTTCCCGTCATCAGTATAAACATCATACTCGCTGATGGTGCGCGCCTGCTCCACGCTGACGCCATCATAAACCGATTGCTGGAGCGGCAGTCGAAGCAGACGAATTGAGTCGTCCGCATAGTTCACGCCGTTTACCAGATTGGTGCTGGAATAACTGGTGCCCGTGCGGCGCTTGAGCGTGCTGTCAAAGTCGAACTCGCTGGTTTCCGTGGGATTGTTGAACTGGTCGTAGAGCATTGCGGTGCGGGCCGTCTGGCCCGTATCCAGAATCTTCCGCTCCTCGTTGACGCGGTTGTCGTTCTGGATCTGCTCTGACGTGTAGCCGAAAGACCAGACCACGGGCGTGCGCTGTGACCAATCCTGTTCGCCCGCGGAGATGACGCTCGAACCCGCCGCATTCAGAGTTTCGTTGCGCCGCTCCAATCCCGTTGACCAAAGCGAATAGCCGGTGCCACCCGCAGTTTGACTCACGAAGCGGGCTGCATCGAGGAAGTAATGTTTCTGCCGGAGCTTCACGGTCAAGTTGTCCGAGGCGCGCGCGATGACTTCAGTGACTCCGTTGGTCGCCGAGCCGTTCGTTCCTCGTGTAGCGCTGTAGTCGTAGCTCCAGTGCGCCTCAACATTCACCCCATCGGGGTATGTGTGCCGCGCCACCACCGCGCGGTCGATGCTCCTGACGTTACCCGGCGGCCCTACGACCTCGAACACTGCCGAGTTACCGCTGGGCAGGCCGTCGTTGGGGTCGTAAGCGTAGTCGTATTGGACCTTGCCTCCAGTAGGCATCTCGACTTCCGCCACCTCTCCGTATTCGTTGTATCGGAACTTGAGCGCACGGTTGTCCGGCAGCACGACTTGCGTCAGCACTGGCCAATTGTCGATGCGCTCGACTCCACCGCACGAACTCGCGAAGAGCTCTGTCCCTGCCAGATTGGTCCCGCACTGGCCGCTCAATCCCGGCGTCCAGCCGTTATAGACCGGCAGTGTCGGGTTGACTCCGGAGCGATAGTTCTGGTTCATCACCCCGCTCTTGATCTTGTACTGACGGCTCTGTCCTGCGTATCCCGGCACGGTCACGCGCACCAATAACAATTCACCAGAGGAAGGGTCGGTCACGTTGTACTCGATAGTGGTCGCGCGTCCCAGTTGGTCGGTGTAGGTGACGGCCCGCGGGTTGGTGGAATAGCCGATCATCACCCGATTGCCGTTGCGGTCTGTGACAGACGTTGCGCGCGCAAATTCGTTGAGGTGGACAGAGCCAAACACGGAGCTGGGGAGGTCGTCGAAGAAGCGGTATCTCATGCCGTCGGAAGTTATCAACCAACCATTCAAGTCGCCATTTACCACTCCGTTAGGGCTGTCGCTGACAAATACGATGCCTGAGCCGTCCGTCGCGTGCCAGCGCTGCCCTCGGTTGCCGTCCATCCAGCGACAGTTGCTCGTTGGCATTTGGAGCGCCCCCAGCGGCGAGCCATCAGTGTAATCGTCCCGCAGTTCTACCTCACCCTTGTCCGGCAGGATCAACGTCAGCTTCGTGAGCGCTTTCAGATAATCGGTAGCGCCGCAGCTTGGGTTGTCGACCCAGCTGATGCCCACGCCTTTGACCCGGAGCAGCGGCACGGCGCCCAGCGTCCAACCCTGGGCAACACGCTGATAGATGTCCGGCGCCCCTTCTGCGCTATCGTAGACGGCGATCGCTGCTGGGTGCGTTTGGTAGACAGGGTCGGTCACGACGTCGGTACCAATAAAGCTCGACCACACCTTGCTGCTGTAATTGAGCGTGACAGGAAGCGAGAAGCCGCGCCCACCCACCTGACCCAGCGGTATCGCAAAGTTGAGCGAGCCGTTTGAGAGATTGATGGTGCCAAGGTCGGCAGAAATATAGCTGCCCATTGATGAGACTCCCGCCGCGTGCTGCGGCGGCGTGCCCCGGTCATACTGGCTGGACTCTAGTTCCTGCGCTGCGACGAGCGTCGGGAAGAACAAGAGCAGGGTGAAAAGAATCAGATGTAATGAGGTGCAGGATGTTGCGCTTTTACAAATCAAGGTAGTGCTCCACTTCAAAGAGGAAAACTCTTATCGTCTCAAGCGGCTAGGGCTCGACAATGAGCGTGGCGCGGTTCTCACGGCGGCTGGCGTCGTAGAGGTGGTAGGTGCCGGGGCTTAGGTTCAGTTCCCGACGCCCTCTCCAGCGCGCCCCATCGCGCCTGACCTGGCCAACATCCGTTCGATCTGTCTCGCGTTGGACGACAATACCGTCAGTCCCACCTGTGAAGTCAGTGATCGAAATGACGACCCGTCCGGAAGCGACGCGAGCTTCGTGCGGGAGAATGCCCGCGTCATAGAGAGCGAAGCGCACCACATGTACCGAACGGGGATCTCTCATAACCTGCTGCGGATTCGCTCCTTGAGTTGTGGACGGCGAAGTCGGCGAGTTGTCAGCACCGGTTGTTATGTCGGCAGCCCATGCGAGCACACCAAGTATGCCTGCGGCAAGAATGGTGGCTAGAATCAAGAGCCGCCCTCGGTTATCGAACATGGCAAGGCCTCCTTTTTAGGAAAACTCAGCAACTTGAAGGAACCCACGGCGGTGAAACATCAGAGAATCGTTGACGCGAGGTTTGCGATGACTCGCACATGAATGAAGATAAGAGCGAGTGGATAATACTCTCCCACGAAAACCGCTGGCAACGTTTCTTGGGTTTTATTTCTTGTTCCTTATCTGTTGCAAAGTGAGAGTTTGTCACTAAGTTTGGACTCAACTTGCAAGACAAACTTTGGCACGTATAATACGCTGTCGCGCTTCTCTTAATCGCATACTGCTTTGCTTATCGGTCCGGGTTTGGGCCGTTGTTCGGCCAAATCTAACTGACTCTCAATCAACTGGGGAGGACGAGATGGCTCTAAAAGACGCACTGCTGCCTGAATTCGATCACGAGATGGCAAACACACGTAAGACTCTCGAGCGCGTACCGGATGACAAACTCGACTGGAAGCCGCAAGTGAAATCGATGGCGATGGGCGGACTGGCTACTCACTTGAGCAACTTACCTACTTGGGCGAATCACACGATCGAGAAAGACTCATTGGATCTGGCGCCCGAAAGCAAACCTTTACCGCCTGCGCCGGCGATCAAATCGCGGACCGAGCTTCTGGAGCTTTTCGATAGCAATGTGGCGAGTGCGCGGACCGCGATCGCTGCGGCTAGCGACGAGGATCTATTCAAGCCCTGGACACTACTGAATAACGGAAAGCAGATTCTGACTCTACCTAAGATTGCCGTACTGCGGAGTTTCGTAATGAATCACAATATCCACCATCGCGCGCAACTTGGTGTCTACCTCCGGCTCAACCACCTTCCGGTGCCTTCGATCTACGGGCCTTCGGCGGATGAAGGCACCTTCTAGCGAGAGTCTTTACCGAACGACTGCTTAGGGCTTTTTCTCCATGCCTTTGTCCCTCTTATCCATAAGCTTTTCATCAGTCATCTTTTCCGGTGATAGCGGTTTAGCCGGTTTGAAATCTGTAGGTAAGGGTGTCCCGGTTGCCGCGGAGTCAGGAACCTCTACGATCTTGGACTTGAGAGAACCAAGAATCCCCAGAAGTTCGGTCTTCTCTTGAGCCGGCACATTGAACTTATCCAGCGTTGCTACGAGGTCTTCCACAAAAGCATCAAACTCGCCACCGGTTATTTTCAAGTTGCGGTGAATCTTCTCCTGTGTGCGCTTAATATCTTTACAGGGCCCGCCGGTCACCGCGCATAACTGCTTCACAAGGTGAAACTTCAAGCGCGGAATGTCGGTCTTGCCAAACTTCGCGTTGATCCGGGTGTCGGCTGCGGCGCGAGCTACGACATCATCAACTACTCCTTTGATAGCGGCCTCACCGCCGAGCCGTTCGTAAAGCGACTTTTTCATCATCTGGCCGCTGCTCATCGAATCCTGGGCCGCCGCCGTGGCCACGAGGAGTGAAAAACAGCAGAGGGCTAATGCGAGTCTTTTCATTTTTAGCATAGCAAACACTCCCTTCGATTTATGTGAACTTAACCGAGTTTCACCTCGGATTTCCGTGGGGGTTATCCCTCCTCCGTGTTCGACCTTAGGAGATAAGGCCCGTTGCACTATGGTGTTTGATTGCGATGACTGTATATCATAGCTAACACTACGATCAAACTGATGTCTAGAACTCCTAGAACTCTCGAAGAACACGCAAGTTGGAATTGAATAGAAGGGGCATGTTTCAATGACCACTCCATTCGCACCCAAACCAGCGATGGGCCCAGTCCTACGTTTGGCTATTGCACCGAAGCTCTTGTGTTTGCTCTTTGCTTTAACGGGTGTTGCGGTCGCAGCCACGCCCACGATGCGTCTTGATTACTATCACACCGGCAACGCCACACAAGAGTTCTTTAGTCTCGACAAGCTAGTTGTCGAGCCTCTGCCCTGGCCCGGCAATCCGCGCCAGCCCGTCGATCACACTAATCTCGGCAAGTATTTGTTCGAGGTGATCGATCGCAACACGAACCGGGTTGTTTATTCCCGCGGCTTTGCCTCAATTTACGGCGAGTGGGAGACGACCGGCGAGGCAAACAAAAAGAACCGAACTTTTCATGAGTCGCTCAGATTTCCGGCGCCGGACAAGCCAGTCCAGGTGGTGTTGAAAAAACGGGGCGCCAATAATGCTTTCCGGGAGATTTGGTCAGTTACAATCGATCCTGAAGATATCTTCATCGATCGTTCTAAGCATGCTTCGCCCGGGCAATTAATCGAGCTGGAGAAGAACGGTGATCCCGCTGACAAAGTTGATTTCCTGATCCTCGGGGATGGTTATCAATCCTCGGAGCTGAAGAAGTTTGAGCAGGACGCTCGGCGGCTGTTGGACGTACTGTGGGCCACCTCTCCATTTAAAGAACGGCGCAAGGATTTCAATGTCTGGGCTATCTGTCCTCCCTCAGCCGAGTCCGGTATTTCGAGGCCATCCAGCAAGATCTACCGGCAGACACCGCTAGGGGCGACTTACGATGCCTTTGGTTCAGAGCGCTACGTGCTGACCTTCGACAACCGCTCTTTTCGCGAAATTGCTTCGTTCGCACCTTATGAATTCGTGGAGATTCTTGCCAATAATAGGACTTATGGCGGCGGTGGCATCTTTGGTCTCTATGGCACCGTGGCAGCGCAGAGCAACCAGGCGCCCTACTTGTTCGTTCATGAATTCGCACATCATTTCGCCGGGCTGGCCGACGAGTACTACACTTCTCCAGTAGCCTACGCTCCTGCCACAGAACGCATCGAGCCGTGGGAACCCAACGCCACAGCGCTTCTTGATCCAAAGAATCTCAAATGGAAGGATCTGGTCACAGCCGGCACACCGATTCCCACGCCCTGGAACAAGGAGGAATTTGAAAAATACTCTCGCGAATACCAGAAACGCAGAAGCCTGATACGCAGTGAGGGACGCCCGGAAGAGGTGATGGAAGCGCTCTTTCTTGAAGTGGCGCAGTTTGAGCGCCCTTTCTTCGCCAGAGAGAAGTACTTCGGCAAGGTGGGCGCCTTTGAAGGCGCGATGTATGAGGCGAAAGGCTATTACCGGCCGGAAGTAGACTGCATTATGTTTACGCGCACTACCTCATTTTGCGCGGTTTGTCGCCGAACCATCGAACGAGTGATCAATCTATACACATCGCGGGCTGTTAGCCTCAACCAAATGGAAGCGATCCACGAAATTCCAGGAAAGACACCAAGGGCAATTCGCGCTAGTCGCTGTCGATAGCGAATGGGGAGTAACGGGGCAAGTCCCCAACCGAGGCACGAAGCCGATTCGGCACTTCACCACAGTAATCTGGGTTTCGTTGGGCACAGGTGGAACACTGGGTGGATCGGAATGGTCATCAGGCAAATTGACGGATAAGTTGGTCCGGATGGTGGAACGTGGTCGTGCCCCGAGATATTGTAATGCCCCTGATTGCCGTTCAGCCGGATTGTCCTTTTCAGTTTGAGAACGTCGTTAACGTAAGTTGACGACGCGGCGCTATTGCTCGAACTCCGTTCGACGGAGCTCCAACTGATCGAGAATTTCGGGTGAGTCCTTTAACTCAACCAACGGACGCAACTGCTCGCGAATGTAATTCCAATCGAGCTTCCCGGTTTGACGCACGATGATGCCTTCGACGTCCACCCAATCCTGTCCCCGGCCGGCGAACGCCTTCAGCACCACCAGATCCTCGGCTGAACAAGTACGCAAGGCAATCTTTGGTGGATAGTCGAAGAAAGAGGAACGCTGAACCACTAATTCTTCAAAGGGCAACCCGGCGAGCGCCACATCCAGACCGACGCCCTTGCTAGAGCGAAGCAGAAGCACGCGTCGCTCTCGGGCAAACACGTCGGCCTCCGGAATTCGGGCTTCAAAACTTTGCAGCAGGGTTTGAATGAACGGCTCCTCGTTTCCAAACCCGGCCAGGAGGCTAAGATCGACGTCTGTGGTCTCGCGCGGCTCTCCCCAACGCTGGAGCGCGAGTCCGCCTATGAAGCAAAACTGCCAGCTCTGCGACTGGCAGACGGCTTGCAGCTCAGCGGCTGCTCGGATGACCTCATTCACGACCCGCTGCTTTCTTGAACCAGCGCTGTTGTTCGACCAGACCAGACCACGGCTTTGGCGCGTAGGGAGGACGTGTGTAATCCGCGGAGCCACAGAGGAGACGGATGGTTTTGTACGTGTCGAGTTCTCGAAGCTCTTTACGCCTGATACGCTCCAGGTCGGCTGCGGCGAGTCGCCAGGTTTCAACCCACCGTTTACCGAGAGCAATCTGCTCCGGTGTCCAATCAGCGAGGGCCGAAGGTTGGTTGTTCATGGCAGGATTGTACCTCTAGAACAGCTCAAACTTGACCGTCAGATACTTCTTCGGGTTTTGTCGAAAGTCGTAGATAAGTTTGACGCCTTCGGATGAGAGCTGGTTGACATTGGAATAGAGCGCGTCGTCAGTTAACAATTTTCCAAATGTGCCCTCACCTCTTTGAGCAGCAGATACCACGCCGTCGATTCGCTCAGCGGTGGTATTGAAACGAGCGATGGCCGCCCGCGCGTCGTTATAGATATGCTCATCCTTAATTAGCTTGCCAATCGTGCCCCGACCCGCATTCACGTCCGCGATCATGAGATCGATCTGACTAACTGAACGATCAAGCCGATCAGCCGTGCGATTGATTCGATTATAGAGTTCGTCGTCAGTTAACAGTTTGCCTGCGGTGCCGCGCCCGGCGCGCAGATCTTCCGCGATCTTCCTTAACTGGAGCGTGATGTCGCTGGCATTATTGTACAGCGCGGGATCGTTGATAAACCTTCCCGCGGATCCGTGGCCGGATCTTATCTGGCGCATCACGTCCTCGGTTTCCAGAATCGTGGCGTTGAGATTGTTGTAGAGCGCCTCATCGCTGAATAATCGACCGACCGTTCCTTTACCCTCCTTAACGTCACCAACGATGCCGTTGATTTCATCAGACAGCTTACTGAGCCGCTGGGCTAAATCAGTGCCGGAGGTAGCGAAGTCATTCACGGTGTTAGACGTAGAGGAGGGGAGGATTGCATAGTCCTTAACGGGCTGGCCCACCGCGGTGCCGGGAGTGATGTTAATGAGCATCTCGTTGCCAAGCAGGCTTGGGGAGCCCTGCTGGGCAGTCGAATCAGTGCGAATCCTTTCGTTTGCCGCGCGGCCATCGATCGTGGAATCGATGGTCATCAGTGCTTCGACCCGGGGCGCGTTGGGCGCCTCTGAGGGAGGCAACAACGTAATCGTATCAATTTTGCCGACACGAACACCCGCCAAGCGCACTTCCGATCCTTCGCGCAAGCCATTGGCATCCATGAAGCGAGCTTTCAAATGCAGTTTCTTGCTGAAAGGATTGAGGTCTCCCGACGCGTTGAGAATCAGAAAAACCAGGACTGCGATCGCTCCCAGAATAAAAAATCCAACGCGCAGCTCTCGAAATGAAACGGTCTTTTTTGATCGTGGCATGGCTTTAGTCTTAGGGATGAAGGCGGAAGGATGAGGGATGAAGTGTGTTCATGCCTGGCTTTTCATCCTTTCATCCTTCATTCCTCTCCTTTCTTAATGTCCTCGCAGAAATTTCTGTATGTAGGGGTCCTGGGAACGTCGCAGGCTTTCGTCCGTCCCACTGAAAATGATGTTTCCATCGCGCATCATCATCACCTTACTATTTATCAAACAAAGCCGTTCGCCTTCGCGCTCGAAAACAACTTTACCTTCATCGTCAACCACCGCATATTCCGAACAGATGTATTCCAAATTGTTCATCTCATGAGTTACGAACATGGAAGACACGTCTTCCAGATCCCGTAGCTTCATAGCCAGTTCGCAGATTGTTCGAGCGGTCGGTGGATCCAGTCCGGCTGTGGGTTCGTCAAACAACACAATCTTGGGATCACCGATCAGTGCCCGCGCGATCCCGACTCTGCGGCGCATGCCCCCGGAGAGTTCCGCCGGCATTTTATCTATTGCGTCCTCGAGATTTACGAAGCGGAGCATCCGGCGCACCTCAGGCTCAACTTCTTCCTCCGGCATTCCCTGCTCATGCAGACGATAAGCAACGTTGTGATAAACAGACAGTGAGTCAAAAAGAGCGCCCTCCTGAAAAACCATCCCAATCTTCTTCCGCACGCTCATCATCTGCGTTTCGTTATAGTCTGTGATGTCTTCACCATCCACAAAAATGCGGCCGGCATCAGGTTTCAAGAGGCCCAGGACTAGTTTGATGATGGTTGACTTCCCGCCCCCAGAGCCACCGAGAATGATCTTTGTTTCGCCTCTCAAGACCTTGAAGCTCAGACCTTTGAGGACAGTGCGATCATCAAACGAGAGATAGACATCCTGAAATTCCATCGCCGGTGTGATGCGGTCTTTGTTGTCCACTTCGGCAAAAGTCGACTGTGCGGCGTCATCACTAGGGTCTACGACGGTACGTTTAGTTTGTCCTACCACTGAAGACATAACTCTTAGACCTTAGATAGTTGGCATTCCAAGGAAATATTGAATTGCCCGAGCCAGGAAAAAATCCGCAATGATCACCACGATGGAAGCCGTAACCACCGCCGTCGTAGTTGAGCGTCCCACTCCTACCGTGCCTCCGTCCGTACTCAATCCCTTATAGCAGGCAATCGATCCAATGATCAGGGCGAAGGAAATCGGTTTGATTACGCCGCCAATAATATCATCCGTGGTAATGCCGTCCCGAACGGAAGTCAAAAACTGGGTCATAGAGAGTCCGAAGAGACTCGTCGCCACGAGACCCCCACCCCCGATGCCAACCACGTCGGCAATAACAGTAAGTAGTGGCAAGGTAACGACCAGGGCGACCATTCTTGGCGCTACCAGTTTCCGCACCGGATCCGTGCCGAGGGCGCGCATGGCGTCTATCTGTTGAGACACCGTCATCGAGCCAAGCTCGGCCGCGATTGCGGAGCCGACACGTCCGGTGACCATCAGTGCGGTAAGGACCGGTCCCAGCTCACGGACAAGGGAAATAGCAACCAGCCGCCCAGTTTGCGACTGCGCGCCGTAGAATTGCAGCGTGGGAAATGTTTGCAGGGTCAAAACACCGCCAGTGAAAAATCCAGTCAAGAGGACGATAGTCAGGGAGCCGACTCCGATAGTGTCCATCTGGTCGATTGTTTCCTTAATGTACCGCGGACGTTTGAATAACCCGCGAGCGGCGCGAGCCGCCAGCAACGTCGTCTCCTGCAGTTCAAGCAGCGCGCGCGTAGCTAAGTTCATTCTATGATGGTATGGGAGGCCGGTTTTAGACCGCGCGTGAACCTTTTCGGCGCCTTTCCTCAGCGTCCGCGGAAAGGAGACGCGCCGCGCGAGTCATGGATTACAAGAACGATAGCCTTGAGTCTCTTAATACGATAGATGCGTCAGACCAGAGCGGCCTATCATGCGCAAATTGTGAGCGATGCGTCAAGTTATA
>JALZJF010000034.1 GCA_030859905.1 Acidobacteriota bacterium | reverse complement strand
TAGGAGAAAAAAGGAGTGCTCATGTACCGTTACAGTATTCGGTTATCTGTTGCCGTTCTCGCATTTGTTGTCGGTCTCACGCTCAGTGTCGTCGTTCGTACGGTCACGCCTCTCCCTACGGCCGTTTCGTTATCGAAGTCGGCTACTGGATGGCAGGACCTCGTATCTTCTCCAGCTATGTCCATAGTGTCGCGACCGGATGAGCCGTTGAAGTTGCTTTATCGATCAACCAGCGTGGATGCGCTCGATGGAAATAGACGACGCGTTCATTTTGTCGTTCAGAATATGAGCAACAGAAACATTACAGCCTATGCGATCAGGTGCGCTAAATGGATGTCAGGCGTAAAGAATGCAATTTCCGTTGAAGCGAACTCTCGGAAAGAGGTCTTTCACCTGGGAGAAACAAGACCCTTCGTGGTTGACTGTGACGCCGATGAAATGTTGGAGTTAAAAGTTGATTCAGTCGAATTCCAGGATGGGTCCCGTTGGACCAGTAATAGTTAGTAGAGGTAAGCGTTTGCGCTGTTGCCCAACAAGCGCTTCCAGCTGACGGCGCGATAGCATGGTTCTCAAGTGATCTTTTCCAATTAGCTTGAATGCTGATCGCGCGCCGCAGCTGAAGGCCAGCGTTCGGCGTCAGCTTGATCACTCCGTGAGGATTTGTAATGCAATCCGCACTTGACCAGCGAGATATGCTGCTTGCCGCGTGGAGAACCAACAACCGCGTCACGACCTTCCTCTTCGAGCACTTACCCCACGAGCTATGGGGAGCCATAGTGCCAGGTGCTCCACGACGAACCGTCCGGATGATCGCCGGCCACATTCACAATACGCGGTGCATGTGGATCAAGACGCTCGGAAATGAGCACGGCATCGTGGTGCCGCGACCCGTTAATCGACATAAGGTTGGACCGAAGGAGCTGCTTCCAGCACTGCGCCACAGTAGCCGCGGCATCATCAATTTGCTTACGCTCGGTTTTGACCGAGGCGGTGCAATCCCCGTCTCCTCCTCGTATACTTGGCGCAACCTTCCCCTCGACGTGGGGCATGTCTTAACCTATTTCGTTGCGCACGAAGGTCACCATCGTGGGCAGATAGTCATGCTCGCCCGCCAATTGGGCTATCGTTTGCCCGCGGAGATTACGGATGGTCTCTGGCAATGGTCGAAGCGCGCCAAGGAGGCTCGGAGCTAGATTTCCCTGACGCCGAAACGAATCGTTGGACCGGAGCGCGGGGAGTGTGTCTCTCAACTTGATTAATTGAAACGAAGGTTGAATGTAATCTGCGCGCCCGGTCAACTCTGACGTTCGGCTGCTGTCGAGGGGTAAGTCAGCCCTGAGTAAAATCCGTGAGTCTTCTACTTACTTTACTGATAATTGCGGCGATCCTGACATCAGTCTTCACCATCGGTATCCTTGTTTTGTGGTGGAAGGGCGTGAATGCGATCGTGTTGCCGGGAATGGGGTTGATGGTAGCGACACCCTTGATGGTACTTCTTTTGTTAATAATCGAGGTGGTAACAATACTCGTCGCCATTCTCGCGAGCTCACAGAAAGGCAACGCATAGTCTGATTACGGTGCACGCAGCCGAACAATGGCTTGCAGCGGACGCGGCGGTAGCATCCTTTTTATCATTGTCCTGCGGCGTAGCTTGAGTTGATTCGCGCCGCGCCGCTGAAGCCAAGCGTTAGATTGCTCTCGCTTTGGAACGGCGTAAAATCAGGAGAGTCGAAAATGCGAAAGGTAAAATTCAGCATTGCCAACAGTCTCGATAATTACATCGCCCGCAAAGATGGCGCGGTTGATTGGATTCTTGGGGGCGAAGAAGCTGCTTCCGTAATGACAGAATTTTGGAAGACTATTGACGCGGTGGTGATGGGGCGCAAAACTTACGAACCAGTGTTGAAAAGCGGCACGCCTATTCCGACCTTTCCGGGCGTGAAGAATTATGTTCTTTCGCGCACGTTGGAAGAAAGTTCAGACAAGAACGTAGAAATCATACGAGAAGATGTTGTCGAGTTTATTCGCAAGTTGAAAACGGAACAGGGCAAAGACATCTTTGTAATGGGCGGCGGCTTGTTAGTGAAACCGCTTTTTGAGGCAAACTTAATTGATGAAGTCGGAGTAACTATTCACCCGATGCTGCTTGGTTCGGGCATTCCGCTCTTTCACGAAATCGGTCATCAGGTTGATTTGGAATTGATTGAGTTTAACACCTTCAAAAACGGCTGTGTGTCAATCATTTATCGCGTGAAGAATTGAGGCGTATAAAGTTTGCAGCTCGTTTGCAAATTAACGGCGCAATCTAACAAGTCCTTGCAGCGGGCGTCCTACGGGAGGGAATATTGAGTAAGTGGAGACACTTATTTGTTGATGGTGAATACGCGCGGAGGGAGAAAGTCCTTTTGGGGCTGACCCTTGAGCAGGTGAAGCGCCCGCCTTCCAAGCAATCGCACTCCATCTACGAAGAGTTGTGGCATGCAACTCGTTGTCAGACCATCGTTGTCACGCGCGACGAAGGGTGGTATGAGAGCTGGCAGAGGGGTGAACACTAACCTATACACCCTCCAGTGGAAGAGGAGGAATGGTCCGCTCTGGTGACCGAGTTCCTCTCAGGGCTGGAGAAGGCTCTGGAGTGGGCCTCTTCACCTGAGAAGCTGGGCGTAGAAGTTGACACGGGAGTAACGATGGGTGATGTTCTGCACTCACTAGCGGTACACAACGCATATCACTTGGGGAAGATAGTGGCGGTCAGGCAGTTGATCGGGGCTTGGCCACCAGCAGGTGAGAGTTAAAGTTAGATTAGCATCTATTCGACTGATGAGCCGTGAGGCACCGGCCGCCTAACAACTCATTCAACCCGAGCCCGCGATAGCTACCATTTCATGCTTGTATAGTTCTATCTGCTGCGAGAATGCCATTCGCGCGGGCCGCGTTAATTCGGGCGTTAGATGGCTTTCCGACTATGATAGGGATTCTAAAGTTTGCAATTCATTATTTGTGATGCTTAACCCGAAACTAATTCCAGCCCATCTTAATCTTGACACCTCCGTGCGAGTGCCGCCGGACAGTTGCGGGTTTATCCTGCACGAAAAAGGACGGCAACATTATTGGGAAGGGACAGGATTATTATCAATCAAGTCATTTTTTCACGGTCGTGCGCTCTACGATACCGGAAAAGGTCTCTACGCGGTTGACGAAAGCTCTTACCTAATCTTAAACGACGAGCAGCCTTATTCGATAACAATCGAATCCGAACGTCCGGTAGAGTCATTTTGTATATTTTTTAAGGCAGACTTTGCAGAACAGGTTTATTACAGTCTCGGCTCGGAGCAGGATAAATTGCTGGATAATCCAGTTCCGCCCGGCAAACTGCGAATCGGCTTTTTTGATAAAACTTACCCGCACGATGCGGTCGTCTCACCGGCTCTCCTGTTTCTCAAATCATCGTTCACTAAAAAAAAAGACCAGTCAGGCTGGCTCGAAGAACAAATGCACGAATTGATGCAACTGCTTTTGCGTGTGCGACAGGTAACGCATATAGAAGCATTGGCGTTGAACGCCGTGCGCATTTCCACCCGCGAGGAATTGTACCGGCGACTCGTTCGAGCAAAAGATTACATCTCCGCTTGTTTCGACCAGCCCCTTACGCTGAAAGACATAGCGGCTGTTGCTTGCCTGTCGCCCAATCATTTATTGCGCTCCTTCCGCCAAGCCTTCCGCCGAACGCCACACCAGTTTTTAACCGCAAAACGCTTGGAACACGCGGAGAGAATGCTCGCCGATTCAAATCTATCCGTCACCGAAATTTGTTTCTCCGTCGGCTTCGAGAGCTTAGGCTCGTTCAGTCGAATGTTCCGCCGTCACACCGGATTCTCTCCAAACGAATACCGCCGAAAAAGGTGATTTTGGACAAGCAAATTTTCTGCGCTCCCTTCAAAATAGCCTTGCACGTCTGAAGGAGTCAGACTTTCCGTCTCGCAGGCGTGCGGACAAATAATCAAGAAGGAGAGAAACTAAGCGCTTAAATTTTGCCAATGTTCTTTGCAGCGTGCTGCTGCCTATAGTTTTAATCGGACAAATCGCCGCACAGAAAAAAGTGGAGACGAAAACAGTTGATAGTAATAAAACGGCTGAAAGGAGAGGTATGGAATCTGAAATAAGCAAGTTTGGTCTTTCGCAAATCGGACAAATCGCCGTCTCGGTCAATGACCTTGAGCGGGCGACGGCTTTCTACCGCGATAAGTTGGGTATGAAGTATTTGTTTACGGCTAATGGAATGGCGTTTTTCGACAGCAATGGAATCAGGTTGATGCTCGCCCGCCTCAACAAAACGGAATCCGGCAATACAAATTCCGTCATCTACTTCAAAGTTGACGATATTCAAGAAGGATACAAAATTCTGTTAAACCGGGGTGTGCGATTTGAAGAGCACCCTGAGTTAGCCGCCAAGACAGAGAAATTCAATCTGTGGTTGGCTTGTTTCAAAGACTCCGAAAACAATAACTTATGTTTGATGAGCGAGGTGCCGCCGAAGTAAAGAGTATCAAGGAATCAACATTTTGATATCGAGTTGGCGCGAACACGCCATCTAACAAATCATTCGAGCGGACGCCTCGATAGCATCTCTCTCATGCTCTTTCCTTGCGTTCATGTTGGATGCTGCTCGCGCGGGCGGGTTAATTCGGGCGTTGGGCGGCTGTTGAATAATTATGCTAAAGATTATGAAAACTAAACTCTTGCTTGCGTTGCTTGTCCTTTTAGCTGTCTCTAGTGCCTTAGCGCAGGACAAGCCAAACATACCTATTGGTGTTAGCGATCAGCCAGTTCCTCGTCGGGGCGGCTGCGCTGGTGCAACAGCGCTGGCGCGGCCGGCGCGCGCTCGTGACGGCAATGCTTCCCCTTATCACAATTGGCATACTCAGCTGGCCGATCCTGCGAAGCGCCGCCGTCTTGTTCGCCTTGCCGGAGGCTGACCTTCCCGCGCTGGAGCGTTACCAGTTGGTCACCGGGTGGCCTGCCGGCTACGGCGTCAGGGAACTAGCTACCTTTCTGCAGGAGCAGAGCGCGGCGACGCCGGGCGGTATTACGGTGGCGCGTACCAACTGGGCCGACCACCCACTCCAGAGCCTCAACATCTATCTGACGCCATCACCGTCGCTCTCCCTTCGCACCATCAGAGACGAACACGCACCCAGTGTGACGGAGATGGTGCGGCTGAGCACCAGACGGCGTACGCTGCTGGTGCTCAGCACTGAGCATGGTGTGCCCGAACGCCTGAGGGAGGCAGCGGCACCACTCCTCAGATGCAGCAAGGAAATCTGGTCGTACACGCGGCCGGGTGGCATGACTGGCTTTGTCGTGCGCGAGCTATCGCGCGGCGAGTCGCCCGCTCCGCATTAAAAGAGACGGATTGAATTAAACGGAGCAGCTAGTCCGGATTATTCACGAACTGCGGTGTTTTTCAGTAAGCCTGCGGTAGCAGGCGAAAGCATAAAGACTGGGGCGTGAGCCCCAGGCCTCTGCAAACAAAGAGTCCTAAGCCTGCGAAGGCAGGCGACAGCCCGAACCAAATTCCGCGCTCGTCT
>JALZJF010000032.1 GCA_030859905.1 Acidobacteriota bacterium | reverse complement strand
GCTTCCTGGTCCATTCCCTTCATGCGATAAATGTCAAAAAGATACTCATGGGCCACACTGAAGTGACTATCCAAAGCCAGCGCGCGGTTGCAATAGTCGATGGCCTGATCGTATTCATGCGCGAAGTAGTGAAGCTGGCCAAGGTCCGCCATGACGATCAACGAGAGCGGATCCAGTTCCAGCGCCCGACGCATTTCGGCTTTGGCTTCGTCCAATCTTCCGCGGAGCGACAGGTAGACGCCTTTCCAGTGGTGGGCGGTTACAGAATTTGGATCAAGCTCGATCGCTCGATCCAGTTCTCTTTCCGCTGCCGGCCAGTCCCAATTCTGAAACATGCGAATGAAGCCGTATGTGGCGTGAGCGTCGGCCAGGGAGTTGTCCAGTTTCAGCGCCTTCTCAATCAATGCTTCGGCTTCGGGTGAGGGATTCCTCATGGTCGAGTTTACAGCGGCGAGTGCTGCATAAGCTTGCGCAAAGTTAGGATCGAGTTCGATGGCTCGGCGGAAGTAGTCAAGACTCTTGACAGCCTCGTTGTTGCGTTTGTTCCAGAAGTAGTTGCCTTTTAGGTAGAGCGAGTATGCCTCTGCATTCGCTGTTAGCCGCTTGGTTAACAGTGCTTTATCGTCGGGAGAAAGACCTGCAAACAGAGCTTTCCCGACTTGCTGTGAAACGTCGTCTTGCAGTTTGAAGATGTCTGTCGGCGCCCCGTCGAAATGGCCGGACCATAGTTGCATTCCGTTGGCCACGTTAATTAGCCTCAGCGTTACCCGCATGCCGACTGCGTCGCGTTGCAAAGTGCCGTCGAGCACGGCATCCACCCCGAGGGCTCGACCAATGTTTACCGGATCCCGGTTACCATCGAGGTAACGTACAACAGCACTTGTCGGCCTTACCGGAAGTTTACCGACGCTTCCCAACCTGGTAATCAATGCGTCGGCCAGGCCCAGACTCAGCGACTCATCAGACTCCCCGCTCAGCGATTTTGGTGGCAACACTGCAATCGATCTAAGCGAACTACTGGCTGCCGCCTCGGAGGAAGGGGTGGGCCTACTGTTTCCAAAATAAGAACCCGCGCCCAACGCCACAGCAAGCACAGCACTACCCAGCAAAGACGCAATGGCGGCACGGCTCATTGGGAAAAGTGGGAAAGGCAGTCGATGTCCGGTCGGCCGAACTAAGATTGACTGTGATGTTTCCTCCGTGTGCAGAATGTCATGTACCAAATCCTCTTCGATCACTGTGTGCGAAAGCGTGCGCTTCTCGATGATCAGGGGGGTGGGCTGCTCACGCACCTCGCGCACTTCAGCTATAAAGCGATAGCCAACACGGGGCACAGTTTCAATGTACTCAGCCGGCTCACCGTTCTGACCGAGCGCCTTGCGTAACTGCGAAACGGCGACCGTAAGATTGGCGTCCTCTACGAAGTTGTCAGCCCAAACGGCCTGCATCAACGCCTCACGTTCCAGCATCTCGTTCGGGTGTTGCACAAACACCGTTAGCGCGTCCAGGGCCTTGGGCGACAGGTGTACGAGGTCACCGTTTCGCAGCAAGCGATGTTTTTGCGCATCCAGACGGAAGGGGCCGAACTCGTAGAAGTGCTTAGCGGTGTTGGGCATAACTGCCTTTAGAAAACTCTTTAGAAAATTTTAGACGGACGTTAAGGACATCCCGGGCGCTTGGGGAGTAGTTCACTCGGCGCGCGGGGAAGATTCGGCTTGAATCAAGATGACGAACTCATTCTAGCCAACGACCGGGGTCATGGCAATGAGAATCGGTCAAGGTCAATCGGTCTCCTCAGGCACGCATTCTGCCACCGCTTTGTTTGTGAAGGCCACAGTATTATTTAACCTAAAGTCGGAGCACCCGCGAAGCAGATGAAAAAGAGAACCGTAATCACCATTGAGACGCGCGAGGTTTGGGTCATCAGCGAGGGAGGCGTAACGCATGAAAAGATCGTTCATCCTCAACCTGATGACGCTGGCAGAGTGGATGGTGGAAACGAGCCCCTGGTTTCCACAGATAGCGGTGATCAAGAGGCGGCGCCAGTACCCAAAAAGGTAACTAAATAATGACGATCATTGGACCTCGCTTGACTCTATGGGTACGGTGTCTGATGTCCGCCTCTTTTAGCGCGACTCTCGCTGTTAACCTCCTGTCGTTGTCAAAACGCGAAGCAACAGCACATCAACGCGAAGTTCTCCGTCGCCCAGTGCCTACGCACCAACCCTTCATGAAACTGAGTCACGCAGCGCAGGACGGTAAGGATGTCCGCGCGCTCGTGCCGGGCATACGCATCGAGCGAGAACTGGCGCAAGGCGAAACCCATTCATATAGCATCACGCTCACCCGGGGGCAGTACGCGCGCCTGGTTATCGAACAACGAGGCGTGAACGTGGGTGTCAAGCTCTTCGCGCCGGGCGACCGATTACTCACTGAAGTAAATAACTGGAATGTAGGGCTGGCAGAGGCAATCTCTCTGGTGGCGGAAGTGTCAGGAGAGTACCGGGTCGAAGTTCGCCCAATCGAGAAGGATGCGGCCAGCGGGCGTTACGAGCTAGAAATTGAAGAGCCGCGAGAGGCCAGCCCGCAAGACAGGAGCCAGGTTGCCGCCGAGAGGGCGTTTGCTGAGGGGCAGCTACTGCGCTGGCAGGGGACAGCCGAATCACGGCGGAGGGCCATTCAAAAGTACGAAGAGTCCCTGCCGCTGTGGCGGGCGGCGAGTGACATCCGCGGAGAGGCCGAAGCGTTGAGCAACATCAGCGAGGTCTCCCACGAGTTGAGCGAGAATCGAACGGCGCTCGAACGTGCCGAGCAGGCGCTGCTGCTGTGGCGGGCGGCGGGCGACCGCTCGGGTGAAGCCGGCACGCTTAACAGAATCGGCCTGGCCCGCTGGGCGTTGAACGAGTACCAGAAGGCGCTGGAGGATTTCAA
>JALZJF010000006.1 GCA_030859905.1 Acidobacteriota bacterium | reverse complement strand
CTCAATACGTTGCTCATGCCGCCGGAGGCTACAAGGCCTCCTGGCGACGTCAACGTCCCTGGCGACTACTTCTCATTGGCCGGTTTTGAGGTGACCACGTATGGCCGGTTTTGGGTGACCCCCGAGGCAAACTGGTCCCAAAGAAGTTCATTTCACGTTTAGAGAGCCAAAGGACCTCTCAGAAGCTAAATCTTACACGTAACGTAAGCTGTCGATTCCCACCGGACCCTCCGCCCCCTGGTCCAAAGAAGAATATGCCTGAGGAGGCAGTCGACTGCAGAAAATATGGCGAGGCCATGTTCCCCACGGGATTTCCTCTATTCGTATGATTCAGGGCGTTAGTGGCATAAATCGAAAATGACAATTGATATGGTCTTTGGATGGGTTGCTCCGCGGGCGGTTTTTGGCTGCTGGCGGCTGTCACAACGTTTCCGGTTGAAGCTGCGGGAGGGGTCTTGGGCGGGATGGGGGGACCAAACTTAACAGTCTTCCCCACGCCCAAATTTACCAACAAGAATCCTGGGCCATGGCCGAAGTTTAGCGGGATGATCCGCTGACCGGGAACAGGATTCGGATCGAAGGCGCCGAACGGCGTTACGATAACGCCGGGCTTGGTAAGGTCTGTGGTAAAGGCTGGGCGCTCCGAAAAAAACGTGTCGCCGTTTGTGTCGCGCCCGGTGGTGATATTGAAAGGTGTGCCGGAATTGGCAATCAGAAAGCTGTTCAGACTAAATCCGAAGGGCGCTTGATAACTCCCGCTGGCATAGAAGAAATGTCGGACATCGTAAGAGGATCGACCCCATTCGTTGCTGAAGTCATATGGGTCAAAGGGAGAACCGCTCGTCCCGTTGTCAGTACTCGTGCTTTTGCGGAAAGAATACGTGCTCCAGAAATTCAGCTTTTTGCCATTCGCATTGATACTCACGCTTAAAGAGTTATTCATCGACCTGCCGCTCGATTGATATTCAAGGATGTTTCCCGCGCTTTGACCGAGCGGGCGCAGGCCGCTTGACGGTAGTCGAGGATCATAAGTTCCACCCAGGGGCGCATTGATATTCAGCGTGCGCAAAGTGCGAAATGTCTGAGAGTGCGAATAGCTCAGCGTGAGCTTCAGATTGTGTGGCAGCTGGCGCTCCAAACTAAATGAAGCTCGCAGCGAGGAGGATGGAGCCAGACTCGGACCGAGGAAGCGCCTGGTTTGTGGCTGAGCGAATCCGTCAAGCAAATTGATCGCCGGCACAACAGGAAACAGATCAAGCACCGAAGGGTCCGACACTACGAATTGCTGCTGATTAAGACCGTTGAATCTCAGCGCATCGAGAATAAGATCTTCTGAGATTCGGTTGTAAAAGATGCCGATCCCTCCGCGAATGACTGTCTTAGACTGGCTGGGCACGGCCGGCTTCGCCTGAGTACCCTGGGTTGGTCTTGCTGTCGCGGTGTTCTTGTCTGCAGACGCCTGAGGCTCGTTTTTCTTGCTACCAGTTGCGGGTGACCAGGCGAAGGCGATGCGCGGCGCGAAGTTCAAGGGACTGTGAATGTTATTTTGATTCTCATAGCGCAGCCCTGGCGAAATGGTGAAATTTGGTCGCAGTTTCCATTCATCCTGCGCGTACAAGCTGATGTCGCTCTGCTTAACGTCCGCCTCAGGATTACCACCCGCGATCGAGAATTGTGTTGCGCCGCCACCCAGGCTTCTGATATCCGCCGCACTTAGACCTCGGCGCTGAAACAATAGCGTCCGCCGGTAGCGCTCGAGGCTGCTGATCGCCGCTATTTCGCCCCCGGGAATGATTTGATCGTTAGCATCGAGACTTGGACCAACGCCACCCGCGAAAGTGTAAGTGCCGCCGAAATTAGCTGGTGAAACACTCATTACCCGCACGTATCTGATGCGCGCGCCCACCTTGAGAAAGTGCTGACCGACTGACCATGAGGTGAAATTTTGCAATTCCATTCGATCTTGTCTGTTGAATGCTGAGCCTGTTTGGGCGCCTCCCCCGAAAAAGGAATCGAGCACGTTAAGGGCGGGAACCGTGGTGTCACTGGTTTGCCGAAAAATGGTATGAATTAGCTGCAGCCGTGTTTCGTTAATCGTCTTATCGTTCAGAACCGCCGTCTCGGTGAGCTGAAGTGTGTGGTTGCTGCGCCTGCCGCCAAACGCCCGCGACGGCAGCGAGAATCCGCCGATGCCTTGCAGATCCTGAGAGAAGTCGCTGTATTCATAATTTCCGACGACTGTGTGCGCCTTATTAATCTTCAGATCACCGCGAGCGCGCATGTTTTGGGAGACCTGTGGTGTGACGAAGGATTGATTAAAAGGAAGGGGCCTCAATGTGGCGAGATCAAGTATCGTCGCGTTGACTATCGCGTTACTGTCGCTCTCGTAACGACCCGCATAAAAAGAAAATGAGGCGCGCTTTGGGACGATCGGTCCGCTAACATTTACGTCTAAGGAACGTTGCTGATACGGAGCTCGCCTTGGCGCAAACGGATTGCGGGAGTTAAGGCTCTCGTCATTGAAGCCGAAAGCTGCTCCGCCATGCCACTTGTCAGAGCCGGGTTGAGTATAAATCTCAATGCCGCCCCAGCCGGGATATTCGTTCTCCGCAGAGTAGGGATTCTGGTTGACGCGAATCTCGCGAATCGCTTCCTTCGGTGGAATCTGCCCGCTCGAGAATCCATCGACCTTTATCTGGGGGCTGTTTCCTTGCTCAGTCGGTCCCGCCATGGCTTGTAGCGCGGCTGCTAAAGCCTGCGGGTCATTTGGTAAGGCCTCCAGATCGCGTTCACCTAAAACTAGCGCGTCTGCATTTCTATCCGAGTCGGTGCTGACTCCTTTGTTGTTGATCGTGATCGATTGTTCCAGAGACGCCACGCTTAGTTGCAGATCAATAGTTGTAGTTCTTCCAGATTTGACCTCGACATTCTCTTCTTCGAGGATACCGAAACCAGGAGCGACAACTCTCAAATCGTAATAGCCCGGTGGAAGGGCTCCCAATTCATAGCGGCCCGTCGAGCTACTCGTCACCTTCCTCTCTGCGCCCTTTGGGTCTTTGGCAACTACCGTTGCGTTAACTATCAGGCTTCCGAGTTGATCTATAATTGTTCCCTTGATAGAGCCGGTATTCTGCTGAGAGAAAGAGTCCGGAGCCAGTAGGGTAAGCAAAAAGGCACACGCCAAAAGTGTCCAAAAGATCTGGTCTATGAGACCAATTGACATAACACCTCTGGTGGTTCGGATAACTGCTCTGTCCCAGATTGAGTTTTCGCGAACTGAAAATACTACGATTCCCTACCGGTTACACGTTAACTATGCGGCAGGGTTTCAAAAAGTGTTTCATCGTGTAAACCCGGGTTTCGGGCGAGGTTCATCCTCAATCTAGCAGTAAACACTGGTTTCTATGACAGTGAAAGGGGCCACTAACATTTTCTGGCGGATGAGCTAGTGAAGAACGGCGACGCGCCGCAGAGAAAATGCGATCCGACCCGCGCATGCTCGCGGCGCTCCGAGGCGAGGTGCCTGAGTAATCTGATGGCCCCGACGCTCTCGCAAAACTGTTCCCAACGACTTCTGTATATTCCGAAACCATTCGCATCCTCTCTTGTGCGTATTCGCATCGACTTCTAAAACTCAGATATTATTTTTTATTATTGCTCTTCTTCTCTCTCTTTCTCGGATGGAATAAAATGGAATTCGACCTGCGCGAATCACAACCGCAGATTAGAGAGATTCCATATCTATCTCGCATACATGGCGGCGAGGACAGTCCTGTCGGGGCTCGGCGTGATAGGCGGCGGGAAGAGTGGGGATCAATCCGCGCAGTCGGGGACGAGCTGGCTGATGTCGCAGGGGTTTCTTGGAGGTGGGAGCGGCGCGGCCTAACGCTGTTGAACCGGACGCCCAATCAGCATGCGCTCTTATCTTTCAATTACTCAGGGCGCCGGCTAACAGCAGCGTTAGGTTACTGTCATGTGTGAGACTAAATGGTATCAGGAGGTACGCGATGCGCAAACAGATAATCGCTCAAGACCCAGAAGAGCCCTTAAGCCCTGAGCCTGACTGGTTGGACCTGGAACACATTACACGGGTAGAGGTCTCATCCGAGGAGGCTGCACACCCCATCGAGTCAGCATTGATACCGGACACCGGGTTGGGCTGGCGGGCGGCAGAATCCGGAGAGCAGACGATCAGTCTGATGTTTGACGTGCCGCAGATAGTCCGGCGCGTCCACCTGCTGTTTGAGGAGCCAATGGGAGGAGCGCGCACGCAGGAGTTCGCGCTGAGTTGGTTACCTGACGGCGAGCAGAATTACAGGGACGTCGTGCGCCAGCAGTTCAACTTCAACCCGCCGGATGTGACTTCCGAGGTCGAGGACTACGTCGTGGAACTCGATGGCGTGGCGGCGCTGAAGTTGACGATCATACCGGATATAAGCGGAGGCCATGCCTGTGC
Source organism: Acidobacteriota bacterium (assembly GCA_030859905.1). Taxonomy (GTDB): domain Bacteria; phylum Acidobacteriota; class Blastocatellia; order Pyrinomonadales; family Pyrinomonadaceae; genus PSRF01. The sequence goes on along the minus strand of JALZJF010000006.1, from coordinate 2,242 downwards.
ATCGCTAGCGCAGTTGCGGCTCGCATGACCACAGGATCTTGGATCATCGCGCGGGTGCGCAACCTAACAAGACGCTGAACCGGACGTTCAACAAGGTTGCCGCCCTTGTCTCCTATTTTGATAGCGCCGGTTAGCTCGGGCGTCAGGTGGCGGCTTCCATGCCCAGATATTGGTGGCAATGCATCTCGTGCGGCGACAGGCCAGCTTGGTTGACGGTCTGTCACTCACGCAGCATAGCCGCTTTCATCTGGGATGAGTTGGCGCCAAGCGGCTGGGATCAGCGCCTTCTGCACCGTAGGTGCAAGTGCAAGCGCCGCTCGCTGCGCATCACGTACCGCTTTCAGCGCGGCGATCCCGAGAGGATCAGCGTCAAGCATATCGTTGGGCTTGGCCCGGATGGCGACTATCTCCCGATGCTCTGGGAGACCTTTCGGCATTCGAGTCCCCGCACGCATTGGATTGACTTCAGGTACCAAAGGGGCCGCAACCCTTGGGGCCTCAACAAACGGCTGGTTCTGGAGAAGGCACAACTTGCGCGCCTGCTGCGAGCGTACGAAGACGCGACTGGTCTGGCGATCGCGGCCCCTACCTAACAACTAGGCCTTGAAGCGGACGGCGCGGCCCGCCGTCGTCGCGATTGCACTGGCTGTCGGCGCCGCGGTTGACCCATGGCTCAGTTACTTCACATCGCTTCTTGTGATTTTTGCGGTTAGCCTCAACATTGACGAGTTTGAGACTGATCGGGTTCGACCACTGTGAACAGTCATCTGCAATTCGTGCGATCAGCAAGGGTGATCCGTCGTCCCCATTGTCGTATTGTCCCCTTCCGGCAAATCCGTCGACGCAGTAGATCTCCGGCGCCCTGCTACCCACTTTTGAACTGAAAAGCACCAGATACTTCGCAAGTAGTCGATGCTTCCGTTTCGACCCTTCGCGGCCCGAACGACGGAAACGCGTAGAAGGTGTCAAGACAGCCTTTGGCGCATTGGCGAACCGCCTCAACGGTGTTCGCGTCGTGGGTGCACTCATTGGAGCAAACAACTCGACACAATATATCGGCGTGCTCGCTTCCGATTCCGTTCTCAGCAGTGATCCTGGGACGTTAAAGATCGAGGTCAGTTTGCGAGAGCATCTATGGGAATAGAAATCACAAAGTCTAAGTCTTCGCTGAGCCGATAGAAATCCGCGTGCACCTTAGCGAGACAAGTTCCGCCTTTGAAAATGAGTTCCTCACCGACCGCCGCACCGAAGTATCCCAGAAGAAGCGTGCAGAAGTAATTTTTCTCGATCAGGCGGGCGGCAAACTTCGTCTCGGCCGCAGTGAGACTTACCGCCTCTCGAAAGAGATCAGTGTCCTCATGAACACGAATAGCTGGTGGCTCAGACGTTGTCATTGAACACAACTCCCCAGCGACGATTGATTGTTCCGCGCTTCGGTTTGCTTGGAATCCACGGAATAAAGCTCGTCGACTGAGGCGCTGCCTTCTCAAGTTTTGCCAGCAATGATTCTTTAACGACTTCGCGTTCGAGCAACGCACCCATTCGACGGATTGTCCCCGTGCCGCTGTAGCGTAAGGTCACCTTAATCAGTTCGCCTGCGTCAACCCGTTTCGTTGCGAGCTCTTGACGAATCCAATCGTAGGCCCGCGGAAGGCCATTGAAGCGTGACCAGTCGTCTACCGCATCAACTAACGTCCGCACGCGCGATGAATAGACTGCCGTCAATCCTTCTGCCGTCTTAACCGTCTCAGTGCTACCGAGCCGGTTATCGGTGACCTTGATCAAAGTCAGCGCAACACTTCCGATCGTGCGCTCACGTGAGAGACGGTTGTTGTAAGCATAGACCCGCGTTGGCACTTGCTCATCGAAGCCATAGCGATTGAATGCGTTTGGTCCGCAGATCTGGTAGCGTCCTTCCTGATCTTCCATTAACGTATTCAACGCGAGGATTTCGTCCGGAGTCCACTTTCCACCCAAAGGGAGGCGGTTTGGCACCAGATAAAGACCGCGCTGCACTTGCGCGATCAGCCCGGCGCGGTCCAGACGGCTGAACAGTTCCCGCTCCTGTTTGGGGGAAATTCGCAAGGGCCCGGTTAAATCTCCGGTGCGCAATACTGGGGCTCTTCGCATTTGGGTGTATGCGAAGAGCTGTGTTTCAAGTGGGCCTAGTTCCTTCATGGTATTCTATTTCTCCCAAATTGCGTCGGAAGCAATTTGAGTAAAATAGAGTACCACGCCTCTT
>JALZJF010000153.1 GCA_030859905.1 Acidobacteriota bacterium | reverse complement strand
CCGGCGTCCCTATCCAGGACTTGAGCTGTGCATCGCACCAGATTTTTCCGCAATGGCAGAGTCCGAGTATCGCTCAGCTGACATTGGACGATACGGATCCGTTTCAAGGAAATCGCGACTTTGTTCTGCGCTATCGATTGGCAGGAGATAAAATCGCTTCCGGCCTCATTCTTTTCCAGGGTGAAGACGAAAATTTCTTTCTTTACATGGCTCAACCACCGGCGCGAGTAACGAATGCGGACATACCGGTTCGAGAGTACATTTTTGTGGTAGATGTTTCCGGCTCTATGGAGGGTTTCCCTCTAGATACTTCCAAACGGCTGCTGAGGGATCTAGTCGGGCAGTTACGATCATCGGATTTGTTCAATGTCGTGTTGTTTGCCGGAGACTCCACGGTCCTTTCTGCACAGTCGCTGCAGGCAAATCAAGAAAACATCTCTGGTGCGATTCGTTTGCTCGAGCAACAGCGCGGTAGTGGCGGAACCGAGCTCCTTGCAGCAATCAAACAAGCCATGAGCCTTCCCCGTGAAGCAAGCGTCTCGCGGAGCATCGTGCTAGTGACGGATGGTTACATTTCAGGAGAGGAAGGAGTCTTCGACTACATACGAGATAATCTCGACCGATGCAACGTGTTCTCGTTCGGTATCGGCACAGCAGTAAATCGTTATCTCATTGAAGGTGTGGCGAAGGCCGGAATGGGCGAGCCTTTTATCGTGACGCAAGAGGCGGAAGCTCGCGCGATTGCAGCCAAATTTCGAGAGTACATTCAGACTCCGCTCTTGACCGACATTCAGGTACGGTCCATCGGTTTTGATACTTATGATGTTCACCCGGCGCATCTTCCTGATCTACTGGCTCAACGCCCTGTGATTCTTTTCGGTAAATGGCGCGGTCCGGCCATTGGAACTTTTGAACTGCAGGGAAAAACAGGGCTTGGAGATTATGTGACCCGCTTGGATGTTGCCGGCGTCCAGCCGGATGATGGCAATCGAGCATTGCGTTACCTATGGGCCAGATCTCGAATCGCGGAACTTTCCGAATACGGGTCCAGACACCTAACTGCCGATAAGGTCAAGGACATCACTTCGCTGGGTTTGAAATACAGCTTGTTGACTCAGTACACGTCCTTCATTGCGGTTCGTGAAGAAGTGAGAAATACCTCGGGGTCGGCTAAGGATGTGGATCAACCCTTGCCGCTTCCATTGGGAGTGAGCCATCTGGCCGTAGGTGGAGGCACCGAGGTTGGAAATGAACCGGAGCTCGTTTGGTTAGTAACTGCATCTCTTGTGCTTGCATTGCTCATGAGCATCCGCTCGCGGCGGCGCCGCTTTGCCAGTACCATCCTGCGCTAGAGAAAGCAAAATGTAGGGGCGTCCCTCCGTAGGCGCCCCTTTTTCTTCGCGAAACATTGGCATAGCGACGAAGGGGCGCCCACGGAGGGATGCCCCTTCACATCAGTACTCACACATCCCAGTAGCGGTGGGTCAAATGATATGAATCAAGAGCTCAACTGGAACCGCAACGCGCAGTTGATTGTCGTGCTGCTCAGCGCTCTAGCGCTCAAACTATGTTACTCGACGGCAGGCCCCAACCAGTTGCGCTGGATTCTCGCTCCGACGGCTGTTCTTGTGGGATTAGTCAGCGGTACGCCGTTTGAATTTGAATCCCATGCAGGGTACATGAGCAGCGACCGCACTTTCCTAATTGCCGCTTCCTGTGCCGGGGTCAATTTCTTGATCACATCATTCTTGATGCTTTCGCTAAGAAAGCTGTGGAGAGATCGATCTCGGAACCTCGCCTGGGGGTTCATCCCGTATGCAGCTCTGTGTGCCTATTTCGTTACGCTCGTTGCTAATACTGTCCGCATTTCCAGTGCGTTGACGTTGCGCCAAATGCCTCTGGAAATTAGCTGGTTGAGCCCAAATCAACTTCACCGCTTCGAAGGGATTTTTATCTATTGTGGATTTCTGCTGTTGTTGTTCATGGTTAGCGAAAAGATGAGTTCGGGAAACGCTGCGGGGCTCCCACCCCCCGCGGGCTGCCCGCGCCGGGACCCCGGTTTGTTCCGGCAATCTTTTTTCCCGCTGCTAATGTATTACGCAACAATGTTAGGAATTCCGCTGGCAAATAGCGCATACCGCCCCGGAATTGACGCAACTGATTTCTGGGAACATCTTCTATTCGTGTTACTGACTCCCTTACTACTGATTCTCCCACTCTGCTACGTCGTAACGGCCTTGGTATCGGCGTTTGTCGGATGGTTAGAGGAATGTACAGCCCGAAGGTAAGCAACCCATATATCGAGCATCGCTCGCTCTTCATCTGAAGAACTAACACATTGGAAACCGAAGCCCATTGTGGGGAGATAGTAAGCCACTTCGCCCAACAGATGGATATCTCTTCCGTTAGGTAACTTAATCGCGAGTTTCATCGGTTCGTTGCTCGGCTCTTCAACTTGAGCCTTCACGAAACATCCGCCCGCGCTACAGTTAATTATGGTTCCTTCATGGACGCCGGATGTTGTTTCCCATTGAGCAGGTAAATGCAAGTCTATGCGCTCCGCTTTTCTTCGTTCTTCCATAGTGGGGGCCTTATTTAACCTCCTCTGCAAAGGTAACTCTATTTATTTCACGTAAGCTGGTAAGTCCCGCGAAAACCTTTTGTAACGCTGAGGCACGCAAGCTCGATAACCCTTCGGCCTGGGCCGCGCGGCGTATTTCCGAAGCAGGGCGGCGTTCCGTGATCATGTCCCGGATATTGTCCGTCAAACCGAGCAACTCGTGAATCGCTGTCCGCCCTCGGTACCCGGTATGATTACAGTGGTCGCACCCAAGACTCATGTAATAAAGCCGATTGCGATATTCCTCACCGCGCAGCCCCGACTGAAGAAATTCTTCAGTTGACGGGCGATGTGGTCGTTTGCATGCGGAACAGATCAGGCGCACGAGCCGTTGTGCCAGCACGCAGTTGAGCGACGAGACGAAGTTGTAAGGCTCGACACCCATGTTCAGAAAGCGTCCAATCACGTCGATGACGTTGTTGGCATGTACGGTGGTGAAGACGAGATGGCCAGTCAGCGCCGATTGAATGGCGATCTGCGCTGTCTCTGGGTCGCGGATTTCGCCGATCATGATTTTATCGGGGTCGTGTCGCAGAATGGAGCGCAAGCCCCGCGCGAACGTCAAGCCCTTCTTTTCATTGACCGGAATCTGCGTGATGCCCTGCAACTGATACTCGATCGGGTCTTCAATCGTTACGATTTTGTCTTCAGTATTTCTGATCTCATTGAGTGCGGCGTACAGAGTGGTCGTCTTGCCGGAGCCCGTAGGGCCGGTAACAAGCACCATTCCGTAAGGCTCGGCAATGTACTGGCGAAAAAGTTTTAGATCCTCTTCGGAGAAACCGATCACATCGAGTCGCAAATTGCGGAACTCCTCGTTAATCTGCTCCTTGTCAAGGATACGAATGACGGCGTCTTCGCCATAGCCGGTCGGCATGATAGAGATGCGGAAGTCGATGTTTCGTCCCTTGTAGCGGACGCGGAAGCGACCGTCCTGTGGTACGCGGCACTCGGCGATGTCGAGTTCCGACATTACCTTAATGCGCGAAATCAACCTATTGTGGTAAGCCAAATCAATCGGTTCAACCTTTTCATAGAGGGCGCCATCGATACGAAACTTGACATAAACTGCGCTGTCGCCCGTCTCGATGTGAATGTCTGAGGCGCGAGACTCAAGAGCATTGAAGATTATAGTGTCGACGAGCTTGATGATGGGAGACATCTCGGCGTCAGTAGCGAGCCGATCAAGATCGAGCACCTCTTCGCCGTTTTCGGTCTCTTTGACTAAGGAGATACGGAATTCTGAGGCCGCTTCTCGGAGTACGCGCTGCGTCGTGTCACCCTTTCGCAGAACAAGTTCAACCGCCGCGGCTGTGGTCACGTGAAGCACAAGGCGTGTCTGTAGCGCGCTGGCCAGCTCGTCCATTTTCTGCAGATCTGTTGGATCGGCTATTGCGATATGGAGCCGCTTTCCATCTCTCCGCAAAGGCACGAACTGATAACGTAGCATTAGCTCGACAGGCAACTCATTCAACACCTCCT
>JALZJF010000144.1 GCA_030859905.1 Acidobacteriota bacterium | reverse complement strand
ACGGCTGCGACCGGGTCGCCAATAAAACGGACTTTGTCGATACACAAGGCATGTTCATCCTGGCTGACCGGAAGGATTCCATACGAGATGGGCAAATCCTGGCCGGTGATAACCGCAAAAACGCCCGGGGTAGCGAGCGCCCCTGAGGCATCGATTCGTTTTATGAGCGCATGAGGATAATGGCTGCGCAGGATCTTCGCGAAGATCATCCTGGGCAGCACGATGTCGTCGGCAAACTTGGTCTGGCCCGTGCACTTCGCACGGGCATCGACTTTCCGGAAAGGTTTGCCGACAACCTTCAGTGGTTTGTCATTCATTTTCATTGCAGATCCAAATCGCAGGGTGATAAGGCTAACGAATAACTTCGATTCTCACTCCAATCCGCAGTTTTGACCACGCGCGCTCGGCGGTTATGGCCGCATCATTTCGCACCAGAGCCAAAGCAAGACAACTACGATCACCGAGCGACAGCCCTAGCATCTTCGTTTTCGGCCGCAATGCGGCTGCAATTTGCGCCAGTCCAGCGTCAAAATCGATCACTTGAAGGTTTAACAGTTCGACAGCCTCTCGAGCATCTGTGTCAGTCATTCCCCCGTCAATCAGTTTACCTAGAGTTTCACAATAGTTAACCGCGCTGATTACCGAATCTGCCACGGCTGCCTCAACGCGATCATTGCCTTTTTCCTCGTTTAGTAAGGCCAACAAAGCCGACGCGTCCAGAACGTATTTACTCACGCTTAGCCTCCGCCCGACGTTCCTTAAGCAATTCATCTACCAGCGACCGTCCCCGCTTGACGTGCCCCTTGACCATTGCTTGTGCCCGTTTTACTGCTTCAGCCTGGCTGAGGATCCGAAGTTCTCCGTCTACGACACGCAACAGAACCTCGTCACCGGTTTTTAATCCAAGAGCTCGGCGATGCCGGGCGGGAATCACAAGCCTTCCGCCAGGCGTGATCTTGCCGACTGTTGCCTTCATTTTAAGTCCTCCCCTGGATTCTGAGGATAGCCCAAATTCTCAGATGTGACAAAGCCAGGGAATATTGCCACGTCTGGAAGAATGTGGCGCGGAGGAGGATACTTTGAAAACCGAAGTCTCTCCAATTACGGTGAGGAGCGATTCGAGGGTCGTTACTCCAAGCCATAGATGCTCTCTCTCGGCAATTTCATCGTTTCGCCCCGCATATGCGCGGCGGCCAGTTCCACGGCTTCGTAAATCTTTATGTAGCCGGTACAGCGGCAGATATTCCCAGACAGAGCTTCCTTGATTACCTCGCGGGTGGGGTTGGGATTCTTTTTGAGAAGTTCCTCAGCGACGAGTAGAAACCCGGGCGAGCAGTAACCGCATTGTGCCGCTCCTAAATCGGCGAATGTCTGCTGCAAAGGATGAAGCTCGGAGCCCTCGGCCATGCCTTCAATGCTCTTTACGTCGCGTTCTTCGGCATCGAGTCCCAGCATCAGACAAGACAGGATGGCGCGATCGTCAACCAGAACCGTGCACGTACCGCACTCGCCCAGTTCACACCCGTGTTTGGTGCCCGTCAAATTCAGATCTTCGCGCAGCACTTCCAGCAGCGTCTTATGCGGTGCAAACGCAACTTCGGTAGGTTCACCATTCAGCGTGAACCTGATGTGTGCTTTCTGTTTTGGTTCCATGAGAATGGCCCAGCCCTATTTCAGCAGCCTGTTAGGGTGAATTGTCACAGAAGGGCCTTAAAAAAACAAAAGGGGCGGCCCTGTCCGTGGGCTTGGGAGGTATGCTACAGAACCGGGAGCGGTAGAAGCTGTGAAAGAATTAAGAATTGGATTCAGTTTCACTTCAAGATGCCACCGGCTTGTCCGGTGGAGTCTCACGTTAGCTGCTACAAAGAGCTTAAGGAGAATTCTAAAGATGCCACCGGCTTGCCCGGTGGAGCCTCACGTTGGGTGCTACAAAGAGTTCATGTAAAACTCAAAAGGCGATGGCTTGCTGGTGCCATCTTGAAAATGATCGTGCGCTTAGGTAGCTACCAACATGAAACTCCACCGGGCAAGCCGGTGGCATCTTGGGAATCATAGGGGCCCTATGTAGCTACCGACGTGAAACTCCACAGGACAAGCCGGTGGCATCTCGAAGTGAAACTGAGTCCAATTAGTCCAATTCTTTAATTTATTCACAGCTTCGTAGCGACCGGATCCTAGTTTCAACTGGCAACGGACTCGTGGTCCGTTTGTTTAAGAACGAAATCTAATCCTGACTTGAGTGCCAGATCCGGTCGCTACCGCTCCCGGTTGGGTATTTGGGCCATCGCGCCGTCTTTTTTCTTTGTCGTGTTGAGCGTCGTGTTGTCTATCAACCTCGTCTTACCGACGTAAGCGGCGACGGCGATCATCATGGGACGTTCGTCCAGCCTGTCGAGCTTTTCCAGCGTTTCTCCATCGGTGATGCTTACGTAATCCACCCGCACTCGGGGCTCGGCTTCAATCATGGTTCTTACAAGTTCCGTGAGTCTGGCGCCATGGCGTTCGCCTGCCTTGTAGGTCTCTTTCGCTTTTGCCAGAGCACGATGAATGACCGCAGCCGCTTGCTGTTCTTCGGGTTTCAAGTACAGGTTGCGCGAAGATATGGCCAATCCGGAATCCTCGCGCACGGTCGGCAGGACGATGATTTCCGAATCCAAAGCCAGGTCCCGAACGAGTCGCCGGATAATGATTGCCTGCTGTCCGTCCTTCTGGCCAAAAAAAGCAAAATCAGGACGCACCACATTGAGCAGGATCGTAACGATAGTGGCCACGCCGCGAAAATGACCTGGACGCGCCGTACCCTCTAACTGCTCCGCCAGCCCCTCGACATTCACGTAGGTAGAAAAGCCCCTGGGGTAAATCTCTTCAATCGGGGGGGCGAAGATATAATCAACGTTGTAGTCGGTGAGCAGGGCGGTATCCTGCGTCAGATCTCGAGGATAGTGTTCGAAGTCTTCGCCTGGTCCGAATTGAGCAGGGTTCACAAAGACGGAAACGACGACCACATCACACATCCGGCGCGCTTCTCGCACCAGGCTCAGGTGGCCTTCATGAAGCGCGCCCATTGTGGGCACAAGCCCGATGCTCCGATCCTGCTCGCGGCGGATTTTGCGCGCGACGGAACTCATGCGCTGACGACGATTGATAATCTCCATAGTTTTGGTGGGAGCTCAGGACTTCTTGATGTTTGAGTCTTTCTCAGGCGTGGGTAGATTCATTTCTTCGGCGGCTTCTGCCGGCAGCGAATAGGACTCTGCCACTGATGGATAGCTGCCGTTTCGCACGTCCTCGGCGTACCGGCTGACGGCGTCTGTGATGGTTTCATTCAGATTTGCGTAAGGCCTGACGAAGCGCGCGAGCTTTCCAAATGAGAGTCCCAGCATGTCATGGAGGACCAGCACCTGAATGTCACAGTGCAAGCCGGCCCCGATGCCGATAGTAGGAATGCTGACACTCTCGGTGATGAGTTTGGCGATTTCGCGCGGCACAACTTCTAACACAATGGCGAAAGCCCCGGCTTCTTCGAGGGCCAGGGCATCGTCGAGCAGTTCCCGCGCCGCCTCGGCGGTCTTGCCTTGTACGCGGTACGCTCCCAGCTTGTTGATCGATTGCGGTGTTAACCCGATGTGACCCATGACCGCGATCTCTTCGTCGACGAGACGTTTGATTAACGGGAGTCTTTTGCGCCCACCTTCGAGCTTGACCGCTTCGGCCCCACCTTCTTTCACCAGGCGCAGAGCGTTTCTAACAGCATCGTTGGCGCCGGTATGAAACGATCCGTAAGGCATATCAGCCACCAGCAGCGCCCGCTGCACTGCCCGACGGACGGCCTTTAAGTGAATCATTATTTCATCGAGCGTGACCGGGACCGTGTTCCCATAACCCAGGACGACGTTACCCAGACTATCGCCCACCAGAACAATGTCGATGCCGGCTTCGTCGACGATACGGGCGGATGGGTAGTCGTAAGCTGTCAAACATACCAGGCGCTCGCCGCGTTTTTTGCTGGCTCGCAACGAAGGCGCACTGACTTTTTCCGGACGCTCAGGTGTGAGATACGGCATTGTTTCAGCTCTCTGGCCACTCGGGCCCGTGACCCACTAAATTGTCAATAGGCCGGCAATTTCGGAGATGTTCAAGGAGTGTTCTCAAGTGAGGGCATTATAACGGGAAACCGGAGAAGGGGAAATGGGGAGAAGGGTAAAAGTGAGGAGGCAAACGGCAGGAGCAGGATGCTGAGAGTACGACGAAGCATTAGTCATCCGCCATTCGCCAATCGTGGCCTATTGTTTCATGTCCGTTCGTGTGATTTCGTGGTTCGTTCTTCATCTTTCAGCCAAAGGCGCGATCCGCGAAGTAACACGAATCACCACGAAGTGAGATCAGAAAAATGACGGAATGAAAAATGTCAAATCATGTCAAACGACAAATGGAAAATTCTTCCCTCCTTGCTCCCACCGTCCGCCTCCTAAATCTCTATCCATCTCCGCTTTGCCCTACGGACGCCAGAGCTTCACTTCTGACCTGTCTTCAAGATTCTTGAGTAGGTCGGTGACTGTTAGATTGAATGTCGGGTGTACGAGGCGAGGTGCAAGCTCTACCAACGGCGTTAGCGCGAATCTTCGAAGATGAAAGCGGGGATGGGGAAGAGTGAGAAACTCAGTGTTCCGCGTCTCATCTCTGTAAAGAAGAAGATCAAGATCAATTGTCCGCGGGGCCCTCGCAGTTTCGCGCGTGCGGCCCAGCGTAGCCTCCACTCGGAGCAAACGGGCCATAACCTGTTCAGGTGTCGGAAGCGCGTCAGCAGTGAGTTCGACAACCATGTTGAGGAACGCCGGTTGGGGAAATGTCTCCACAGGTTCAGTTTCATAGACGTTTGATAATCTACTGATCTCCAGGCCTCCATCGAGCATTCCACGAATTCCCAGCAGCAGATTACCGGCCCGGTCGCCGAGGTTGGAACCCAAACTGACGTAAGCGTTGCCGATTGGGGCGGTGTGAAGCATTTAAAGGCGGCGCTCAAGGTCTGGAGTCAGAAGTCAGAAGTCAGAAGTCAGGAGTCAGGAGTCAATGATTGATCAGTGGTCGATAGACACTATCAGGAGTCCATTGTCCGTTGTCCATATTCCAGCTTCAGGTCCATGGGCGATTACGAGCTTCCATTCTATACTGATGTCCAATAGTTTTGCTGACTTCTGACTCCTGACTCCTGACTAAAGCCTTGTCTCAACTCTCAACATTACTCTGGCTCAAGTGGAGGTTGTTTCGGAATTCACTGAGGTCGTCCGAGGCGGTCACCAACCGTGTAGCGTCAATTCTCGGATTGTTGGCCGCGCTGGTTCTGGCGGTGGTCGTCGCGTTCGGGTTGGGTTTAGCGGCTTACGCTCTGACGTCGCCGTCGATAATGGTTCACGCCACCGCAAATAGGGCAAGGGCTGGCGGACTTCCCTCGGCTGAGTTCATCTTTTTCTCCATCTTCTCGTTCTGCTATCTGATGTGGGCCACCTTGCCGCTCAGCATCGGGAGCAACAGACAGTTTGAGCCGGGACGTCTACTGATGTATCCCATTAGCCTGCGCAAACTTTTTGCTGTTGACTTCGTCAGCGAAGTGACAAACCTTCAGTCCATCTTTGCCATTCCCGCGATCATTGCCATCGGCCTGGGCGCAGGCCTGGGAAGCGGAATGCTTGGCTTGGCGCTGATTGCGACAATACCCGCGGCAGTCTTCGGAGTGGCGCTCTCGAAGTGGCTGTCCATCTCGCTTGGCTCACTCATTCGCCGCAGACGCACGCGCGGTGAAACTATGTTGGCGTTGATTGGGGTCGTGGCCGGACTTGGCGGCGCGTTGGTAGGCCAGCTCGCACCCGCGTTGCTGAAACACGCTGAATCATTCAGGGGCCTGCGTTGGACACCCCCAGGCGCTGCCGCAGTGGCACTAACTAGCGGTCTACGCGAAGGTGCCACGGGAGACTATTTGGTGCCCCTGGCTACGCTCACCGGCTACACTCTCCTTTTCATATCCGCTGCTTATTGGATCGCCCAACGGGCTGTGCTCGGCGGAGGAGGAAAGCGTCGAGCTGCTTCAGTAAGACAGGCAAAAATGGAGGTCTACACAGGGTGGGAATTTCCCTTGGTATCGCGGCAGCTCTCCGCAGTGGTCGAAAAAGAGTTACGTTATGTTACGCGTAATGCGCAGCTCCGGATGATGATGTTAATGCCCTTATTACTAATTGTAATCAGACTGGTGAATACAAACCGGCTGAGCGCTGAGGCCACACAGGGTACCAGATCATTCGCGAGCGAGTTCCTAAAGTATGGTGAAGGATTGATGCCTGGCGGCGGCGTGTTGTATGTGTTCCTGATCCTCACGGGGCTTTCCTGTAACCAATTCGCTTTCGAAGAAGGGGGCATGCGGTCGCTTATCCTGTCCCCGCTGGATCGCCGTACCATACTCGTTGGGAAGAACATCGCCTTGACCATCGTTGCCCTGGTTTTCTCAGCCGCGCTCATGGTCATCAATCACCTGGTATTCCGCGACCTCACGCCTCGGGCCCTCTTGTTCGTGGCCCTTTGCTTCATTACGTTTGCCGCGACCATGTCCGTGATCGGCAACTGGCTTTCCATTCGTTTTCCTAAACGGATGAAGTTTGGCAAACGCCTGAACGTGTCAGGCGTGGTTGGACTCCTAATAATTCCCCTTATTATTTTGTTGGCGATACCGCCGCTGGCGGCCACCGCGGCTGGGTACTTCGCCCAGAGCCTGATCATCGGATATGTTACACTGGCCTTGTTCGCCGGCTTGGCAGTTTGCACTTACATGCTCTTTATCGATCTCCAGGGACGAGCGTTACTGCGCCGCGAAGTGGAAATACTCGAAGCCGTCCGAGAACCGACCGATGACTAAGTGAGACGTTGTAGGGGCGTCCCTCCGTGGGCGCCCCCGTTCGCGGTACACGGG
>JALZJF010000137.1 GCA_030859905.1 Acidobacteriota bacterium | reverse complement strand
ATTAATTTGTCACCACTCAGACGCCCCGCCGCCATCGCCAGTGAGAAGGCGGCGTAACCGCCAGCAGCGATGCCAGCACTCGTCCCCAGTTCCCGGTTCAGGTAAACGGCGCTCCAATCAGCCATCGCACCCTCGCCGAGCAGCACACAGAAGGCGATCGCCCCAAGCGCCAGTAGTTCTTTTGTCGGTCTAGCGAAGAGGGGCTGTAGTTCAGTGATGACAGTTTCCGGAAGCAACCATGAGGATGTGACAAGTACGATCGCGCCGAACAGAGCAGCAACCCCGGCGAAGTGGACGAGCGGATGAAGACCCAGCCAAGCGACCATTCCGCCACAGAGCGCGCCAAACATCCCCCCAAAGCTGAACACGGCGTGGAAAGAGGACATAACGGGCCAGCGGTAGAGCCGCTCGACGGCGACGGCCTGCGTGTTCATGGCGACGTTGAGCGCCCCGCTCGCCCCACCATAATTGTTTTCGGTTTGCTCTGACAGTACCTGAAAGCTATTATAGCCATGTTAGGAGAATCCGAAATGCAAACAGTAAACATCGCAGACCTCAAAAACAACTTGAGCGCGTATCTTGAACAGGTCAAAAACGGCGAGGAGCTAATCGTCAAAGATCGTAATCGTCCCGTTGCGCGATTGATTCCTTTGACTTCAGGCGAAGATTTGGATGCAGAAGAGGAAGCCCTTGTCGCGGCAGGCTTGATGCGCCTTCCACTTAAGGAAAAGTCGGATGACTTTCTCGCTCTGCCTGCTCCGCAAGTGGCGATGGCGGACATTCAAGCGGTGATCCGAGCCGAGCGCGATGAAGACTAAGCGGAAAACCAACATCGCGTTTTGGGACACGAGCTCGATTGTGCCGCTTTGTTGTCAACAGAACTTAAGCCAGAGTATGCGAAAGCGGTGGCGAGAGACAGCGCGCGTCGTCGTGTGGTGGGGAACGACGGTCGAAATCCGCAGCGCAATTAGTCGTTTGTACAGCGAAGGCATATTAACCGCTAAGGGGCGGCAGCACGCTTTGGCGCGGTTGGAAGTTTTACGGCAAGAGTGGCGCGAGATGCTGCCGAGCGACAAGGCGCGCAGCATCGCGGAAGGATTGCCGGATGCCTACGGCTTGCGCGCGTTGGATTCGTTTCAACTCGCGGCGGCGTTGGTGTGGTGTAATGAGAAGCCGAAGAACCGCGTGTTCGTCTGCGATGATTCCAAATTATCGCTAGCCGCTCAAACAATAGGCTTTACCGTTATGCCGTAAAGGCGGCTTGTGCCATTCGATTTGGCCTTTGTGTATAAGGCAATGACATGGATAAGCGTTAAAGAGCGACTGCCTGATAAAAACAGCTTGGCACTTGTGAGCGACGGGCGGCACATCACACTTGCTGACTGGACGCAAGATGATGGATGGATGACGAGCCGTGAGGATGGTGCGTTCGGCCGATCAACGGGCCTTCCCACGTCTCCGTCAGGCCGGCGACTTCGACGGTGAGGCGCACGCCCGGAGCATTGCCGGATGGGCCTGGCGATGTGTTGTCAGTTGGATCGCTCATGGTTTCAGGTTCCACGACGCATCTCCTCATTTAGAGAATGTTCAATGTACAGGATCATCACTCGCGAGTTCCCTGTTCGTCTAAATCGAACCTTACAAGATTGGTACGGATCAAATTTTCCGAACTGAAGATAAGGATGCAAACATCGAGGCTTCGTCAATACCGAAGATTTCAGGGTGTGCCAATGTCGCGTGTTTCGATTTAGCAATCAAGGTCGATTATATCTGCATCGGCACTGCCCTACCTCACCGCTTGTAGGGTCTGCTAATTCACTTTATGGATTTTGGTGAGAGGTAACGCTTTGCATAACCGGGCGCGGCGCAGAGCACTCAAGCAACCTTACGAAACTTGCTCGCCGCGCTCCCCTTGATGAAATTCTTATACCATTTTAGATTGATAACCGTGCATTATGCGAAAATCCGGCCTTGCAAGGAGGCTGCGATGAAGCAAGGAATGCCTGCCATATGGGAAGAGGCCAGTCAGTTACGAAAACTCATGCAACAACAGTCCGACAGCCGCTTACGGACGCGCCTGCACCTGCTCTATTTGCTGCGCGCGGACGTGGCGACCAATCGTGCGCAAGCCGCGCAACTGCTCGGGATCGGGCGCAATACCGCCGGGCAGTGGCTGCACCAGTACGAGCGCGGCGGGCTTGCAGCTTTGCTCGAAGTGAGACAAGCGCAAGGCCGTGCCTCCTCTTTGCCCGCCGAGGTCATCGCCGGCATGCGGGCCAAATTGGCCGAACCCACCGGCTGTGCCTCGTTCCACGAACTACACCATTGGGTCGAACAAACCTATCATCTGCACACGACCTATTTCGTGATCTGGTACACCGCCACCCACGTCTTAGGGGCGCGGTTGGCCGTCGCACGCCGCACCCATATCAAAAAAAGCCCGACGCCGAAGCGTCTTTTCGGGCCACGCTCGCGCACCGGCTCTGCCAAGCCGTGCTGACTCCCACCCCGGTCACGTGGGACAGCGCATTACTGCCCCTGGCACAACTTCAGCAGATGCCGTGGCCCACCCAGCCTCTCCGGGTCTGGACGCAGGATGAAAGTCGCTTTGGGTTGATTACCATCCAGCGGCGCCGCTTGACGTTGCGCGGCATTAAGCCGCTCGCGCCTTCCCAACACGAACTGGAATGGAGCTACCTCTATGGCTGTGTGGAGCCGCTCACGGGCGAGAACTTCTTCCTGGCCTTGCCCGCGCTGGATAGTGCATTGTTCCAACTCTTCCTCGACCAGTTCGCGCAAGAGGATCCGACCGCTTTACATCTGATCGTCCTGGATAACGGTCCGGCGCACATCGCTCACCAGGTGTCACGCCCCGCCAATGTCCGCTTTGTCTTCACGCCACCCTACACGCCAGAAGTCAATCCGATGGAACGGGTGTGGGAAGATTTGGACGCCCGGATCGCCGGTGCTACGCCCGCGACGCTCGACGCTTTGGTTGATCTCTTGTTTGCTGAGTTGCGCGCTTATACCCCAGCACAACTCGCTTCTCTCACAGGGTATCCGTTCT
>JALZJF010000129.1 GCA_030859905.1 Acidobacteriota bacterium | reverse complement strand
ATGGGCGCGACATACGTGGGAGTGCGTCGCGCCCATCCATATTCGTGGTCACTGTCCTCACCCCAGCAACCACTTGAGACGATGGATTCACCAACCGTCTCTCTTGCCCCACAATATACATCGCAACGCTTGTGCCGTGCAATGATCAATTTCCCAAAACCTGCTGGTTAGCGGTTTTTATTTGGAATTTAGTCGAAGCGGTTTAGCGGCCAACGGGACCAAACGAATTCCACGTCCAAAAAGGATGAAAAATTTCCCGTATTTGCTGTGTAGAACTTGCATTGACGAAGGCTACTTTGCGCCCAGCGTCTGCTGAATCACTTTTGCTAGATTTCTTGCATAATCTTCTATTAACCCCTGATTGGGACCTTCAATCATTACTCGAGCCAGAGATTCGGTGCCCGAATAGCGCAATAGCAATCTGCCGCCGTCGCCGAGCTGAGACTCGGTCTCCTGCACCAGTTTCTGGATTGGCGCAACCTCCGTGAAGGGTCGCTTTTCCTTGACCTTCACATTCATCAGCACCTGCGGGTAGCGTTGAAATCCCGCGGTCAAATCATGCAGCGGCATTCCTTCATCCCTTACCACCCGCAAAAGACAAAGCGTTGTTATTAAACCGTCCCCGGCTAGACTCAACCGCGGGAAAATGATGTGTCCGGATTGTTCACCCCCAAGGCCCGCTCCCGTGCGCATCAGTTCCTCCAGCACATACTTATCGCCGACATCCGTACGCAATAATCGCAACCCCCGGGAACGCAGAGCAATCTCCAAACCGATGTTGCTCATTACCGTGGCGACCACCAAGCCATCACTCAATTGACCGCGGGCGTGCATATACTTACCCAAGGCCCATAACGTGGCGTCGCCATCGACAAATCGGCCTTTGGCGTCGACAAAAAGAGATCGGTCCGCGTCGCCGTCAAACGCAACGCCAACATCAGATCCCGTGGCGATAACCTTCTGCTGGAGCGCTTCAATGTGAAGCGAGCCGCAATCGCGATTAATATTGCGACCGTCGGGCTTGTTGTTGATGGCCACAACGCTCGCTCCCAATCGCTCGAACAGAAGCGGAGCAAATGCTGAAGCGGCGCCGTTTGCGGTGTCGACAACTATTGTTTGACCATTCAGCGACAGCCCCTGAGCGATTTCCTGCTGAAGAAAGTCCAGATAGCGAGATCGCAAGGCAGATGCCAGGTCTTCACCTTGTGAGCGGATTTCGGCGGCAGGTGCAGGCGATTTCCTCCCAGTTTTCGCCAGGATGTCGGCTTCGATAAGACGTTCCGTCTCCTCGTCCAACTTCCGCCCCGAAGGGTCAAATATCTTGAAGCCGTTGTCTTGATAACCATTGTGGGACGCGCTGATTACCACTCCCGCATCAGCCGGGAGTGTGCGCGCAAGGAAAGCGACGCCTGGCGTAGTAATCACACCGGCGGACTTGCATTCAGCGCCCGCTTCAAGGGCACCCTCGATTAAAGATCGTTCTAACCACCCACCCGATTCCCGCGGGTCTCGCCCGACTATTATTACTGGGTCGCGGCCCAACCTTTGCCGAAGATGGGCGGTCAGCGATTTTCCCACAGTTCGGAGTGTCTCGGCATCCAGGGGAAAACAGCCCGCCTCACCGCGCACACCATCGGTGCCAAAAAGTTTTCTTCTCGCCGTGGACATTGAATAGTTCGAGCTAGGCTACCTGATCGGGGAGAATTGTGACGGCCTTACTGACAGCAACTTGACCCGATCCTTAACGGCGGGTGGGAGTTCCAAACCCGCCACACTGCCCCCGTCGGTTCCTACATCGACCACCACCTTCACATCTTCAGGGCGCAACGCGGAAAGCACAGACGCCGGCCCTGCCAAAGTAACCTCCGCGGTAGCCGGCCGGATCTCAAAGCCGTGGATGGATCTAGCGACAACGCCACTGAAACTTTTTTCGGTCCGCTTTTCTCCCACCTCAATAGTGAGATCCATTAAAGGGTCCAGTACCTCAATCTTTTGATCGGTAATGTCAATCGCAACTCGAGAAGCTGTAAAGCTCTCTTTTTTATCGGAAAGAGAAATGGTCTCGGTCGACGCCTTTTGCAGCGCTTCAATTCTGCTAGCCGGCCCGCGAACTCTCACAGTCGCCTGCGCGGGATTAATTCTGTAGACCTCGTAGCCGTCTGCCGGTTGGCCTTCGGTCCTAACCTCAACCGGGACCTGGCGCTCAATGCGCGGCTCAAGGCGAACAGGAATTGTGCTCGGCTGAAAAGATTCAATCTTCACACCATCGGGAAGCTGCATGGAAACCCGATCGAGCGAGAGCCTGATTACTCGCTCGCCGGCGGCATGATCGCTGACATCGACGGTAGCCACCAGATCGAGAGGGCTGAGCCTTTGCAGGTTCGGCCGGCTACCCTTCAGGACCACCTCCACCGTCTTCGGGGGATCATTACTGATATCCAGATTGCTCGGTCTTATCAAATTCAGTTGTACGGGGGTTCGGATAGTAAGGGGCTGATTCTGCCCGGTGACTGCGAACCACAACATCAGCGTGATCGCCACAGCCAACAGCTTCAACCCCCAGTCTTCCACGAATATCCTGCGCGCTCCGCGCTCGAGCGCCGTCGGTGAACGCGGCGCCTCAACTACTTCTGTCTCATCAACATCCTGAAAAGGCATAAAGGGTATTTTAGATTTTAGATTTTAGATTCTAGATTTTCGATTGGAGCGAGGTGTCTCCTCAGACTTAGCTAATGAGAATCTAAAATCTAAAATCTAAAATCTAAAATCTAAAATCAAATTGGCGCCACTTCCTTAGTATCCGCCTCCGTTTCGAGCTGTTCCGGCTCCTTCTCCTTCTCACGCTTCGGCGCGACCTCGAGTGCTTGAAAGATCGCCGCGCGGAGTTTGGTGGCATCGAGTCCGCGCTTTATTTGACCACCCTGAATAAAAGAGATCAGTCCCGTTTCTTCCGAGACAACCACCGCCACGGCGTCACTATCTTCGGTAACGCCGATTGCCGCGCGGTGCCGAGTGCCCAGATCTCTCGAAAGACGCGGGTTCAAGGTTAGTGGCAGAAAGCACGAAGCGGCGGCGATACGGTGGCGTCGCACTACCACGGCGCCGTCATGGAGAGGCGAAGCCGGATTAAAGATACTGACCAGCAGGTCATAACTCAGTTCGGCATCCAGCTTGACGCCGCCTTCGGTCACATTCCTCAATCCTAATTTGCGCTCGATCACGATTAAGGCGCCGGTCTTGGTGGAAGCCAGCGTCGTCGCGGCGAGAACGATCTCGTCATACACACCTTCGCCAAACTGACCCCGGTAACGTCGGGTGAGAGGCATGCGGAAACGATTGCCAAAAGAGATGAGGGCCTGCCTGATTTCCGATTGGAAGAGTACGATGATCGCTACGCCGATGTAGAGCAGACCACCTCGCAGAATGAACTCAAGGGTTGCTAATTCCTGTTTTGCAGCGAGCCAGTAAAGGAGGGCGAAAGCTCCGATTCCCGCGGCCATGGGAGCGGCACGGGTCCCACGCACGAGTTTCAAAACTGCATACACGACCAGGAAAACAATGATGATATCCGCGATGTTACGCGGCTCACCGAGCCTTCCCAGGTACTCCGTGTATGGCAGTAGTAACAACATCTCTTGTTTTCAATCTCTGGACTTGCGGTTTGCGATTCAGAAGCGACAATTTAGTTTCACCAAACCGTAATCGATAACAATCCCTGGGCCCTGTTCAACCAATGTGCTCCGGCGCCACCTCGGGTTCGCTACTCTCGCTTTTGCGCGCATCCTCCAGAAAAACCATCTCCACTTTTGGTTCTACTGGCCTGATCAAATTAACTCTTCAATTGTCTGTGCAATGTCGCCGGTAACTAGATCATCCCGTAGATTCAATGACGCCGAGATAAAATCAGGATAGGGTGATCCCATTGGCAAAGAGCGCGCCAAGCTCCGCCAGCATCAGATTCCCTGACTTGAATAAAAGCTCCGCTTGGATTATCGCGAAAAACAACGCTCGTGGCAATGAAGATAAGGATGAAGGAGCAGCCTATGAACATACCACCCGCGAATATGACAAGATGAGCGTTGCTGACGAAGAGAAAGCCGCTGCCGTACTCGCGCAATTAAACTCGCTTCGCTGCACCCTCTTTTTTCCGATTGACATGTTATAAGATTGCGGCCCAAACTTTAACCCTGATCAGAGCAGGCCGCAGTTCTTGGTCCCGACACTCCAGTTAAGGCACGTTTCTAACAGGTCTATATTGTCCCGAGGTAATCGAAGTGGCTGAAGCCAACCTGGTAAAAGAAGAGAATGTCGCGGTTGACGAAACTGCGAAAAAGTGGGTCTACCTTTTCGAGGAAGGTAGGGGCGAAGACAAAGCGCTGCTCGGCGGAAAAGGCGCGGGTCTGAGCGAAATGACTCGGGCTGGACTGCCCGTGCCGCCGGGTTTCGTGGTGACGACGGAAGCCTGCAACGCATTTTTTGAAAATGGCAAAAGCTTTCCTGAAGGCCTTTGGGATCAGGTTAAGGAGGGCTTAAGCGAGATCGAGGAGAAGGTCGGCAAGCGCTTCGGGGACCCGAAGAATCCCCTGCTGGTCTCTGTGCGCTCAGGAGCCGCCTTCTCCATGCCAGGGATGATGGACACGGTGCTCAACCTCGGCCTCAACGAGGAGACTGTAAAAGGTTTGGCTGAACAAACCGGAGATCTTAGATTTGCGCTCGACGCTTACCGTCGCTTTGCGTCGCTCTTCGGCGAGATTGTCATGGGGGTCGCCCATGAGAAGTTTGAAAAGGTGATGGATCGGTTCAAAGCGCAAACTAAGGGTGGAAGCGATACTGATCTGAAAGCCGACGACTTGCGTGACATAATTGCCGCCGAAAAACAAATCATTGGCGCCGAGCAACACGCTATCCCTGAAGATCCGTACGAGCAACTGCGCGTGGCGATCGCCGCCGTTTTTAATTCCTGGATGGGCCGGCGCGCGGTTGATTACCGGCGCGTGAATCGAATCTCTGGCTCGTTGGGTACCGCCGTTAATGTGCAAGCGATGGTTTTCGGCAACATGGGTAGCGAGAGCGGAACCGGCGTCGCGTTCACGCGCAACCCCTCAACGGGTGAGAAAAAGCTTTACGGCGAGTATCTATTGAATGCCCAGGGCGAGGATGTCGTTGCCGGCATTCGCACGCCGCATCCGATCAGCGAGCTGAAAAAAGAACTGCCCGCGGTGTACACCGAGTTTGCTTCAATCGCCCACCTGCTCGAACAACACTATCGCGACATGCAGGACGTTGAATTCACCATCGAGCGCGGCAAGCTCTGGATGCTGCAAACTCGCACGGGAAAGCGCACTGGCGCCGCAGCGGTGCGGATTGCCGTCGAGATGGCCCAGGAAAAGTTAATCGATCGCGCCTTAGCGGTGCAGCGCGTTACGCCTGAACAGATCGATCAGCTGCTGCACCCCACCGTTGATCCAAAAACCGACGCGACTGTGCTGGCGACGGGCTTGCCGGCAAGTCCTGGCGCCGCGCAGGGTCAGGTAATATTTAGTCCTGATGAGGCCGAAGAGCTGGCGCGTGAAGGCGCCAAGGTGGTGCTTGTCAGACAGGAAACCAGCCCGGACGATTTTCACGGGATGGTAGCCGCGCAAGCTATCGTGACGGCCCGCGGCGGCATGACCAGCCACGCTGCCGTAGTGGCACGCGGCATGGGCAAGACCTGCGTGAGCGGCGCGAGCTCGCTTGAAATCGACTACAGCCAACAGCAGTTTAGTGTCAACGCAACGGTGGTGACCAAAGGCGAATGGATCACTGTCGACGGATCCACGGGACGCGTATTTCTGGGGCAGGTAGCCACAATTCAGCCAACTCTGAGCTCAGACTTCTACGAGATAATGAGTTGGGCGGACAAATTCCGTCGCCTGCGCGTACGGGCCAACGCTGACACGCCGCGTGATGCAAAAGTTGCGCGTCAGTTTGGGGCCGAGGGAATAGGACTTTGCCGCACTGAACACATGTTCTTCGGCGATCAACGTCTGGCGGCAATGCGCGAGATGATTCTTTCAGACGGTGTCGGCGCAAGAGAGAAGGCGCTGGAGAAGCTGCTGCCGCTACAGCGCGGCGACTTTGTGGGAATCTTCCGTGAAATGGCCGGCTTGCCGGTCACGATTCGGCTGCTGGATCCACCGCTGCACGAGTTTCTTCCCAGCGTGGACGACCTCTTGAGTGAATTAGCGGAACTGAAGATGGCCGTGCGTTTGGCGGCGACGCTCGCAGACATGGATAAGCTGCTCGATGAGATCGATGAAAAGCGACGCCTGCTGCGGCAGGTGGTGCGCACCCGGGAATCCAACCCCATGCTGGGATTCAGAGGTTGTCGATTGGGTCTGCTGTTTCCTGAAGTCACACGCATGCAGTGTCGCGCCATCTTTGAGGCCGCCTGCCAGGTGCAAGGCGAAAGGAAAAAGGTGACCCTGGAGATAATGGTGCCCCTGGTTTCGCTCAGCGAGGAACTGCGGCAGCAGAGAGAGGTAATAGACGAAGTGGCGAAACAGGTAATGGGCGAACACGGGATGACCGTCGAGTATCACGTGGGCACGATGATCGAGCTGCCCCGAGCCGCGCTGATTGCTGACAGCATCGCGACCCATGCCGATTTCTTCTCTTTCGGCACCAACGACCTGACGCAGACAACTTTCGGTTTGAGCCGAGACGATTCGGGACGCTTTCTTCCCAGCTACATTGAACGGCGGATTCTGCCGGAAGATCCCTTTCAGATGCTCGATCGTGAGGGTGTGGGCCAATTGATTAGGCTGGGCTCGGAACGAGGCCGAGCCGCCAAACCCGATCTAAAAATCGGGATCTGTGGCGAACACGGAGGTGATCCGAGTTCGATTGAATTCTGCCACGAGATAAATCTCGACTACGTAAGTTGTTCGCCGTTTCGGTTGCCGGTGGCGCGTCTGGCGGCAGCCCAGGCTGC
>JALZJF010000122.1 GCA_030859905.1 Acidobacteriota bacterium | reverse complement strand
ACTCGCGAGATTACCGTCGTGAAGTGAAGTGGTGCACGGCGTTAAGAAACAAGGAGGGATTGCATATCGGTATTTTCAGTTTTCCCTTGTGCTTCGTGTGTAAGACAAATGAACGATCCACGAAACTACACGAACCAACACTAAATCTTGTTAGTGTTACTTCGTGTTACTTCGTGGATCGTGTTTTACGCTACCTGTGATTGGTTTGAGAGCCGTGCTGTTCGAACCAGCCCACTATCGGGTTTTGCCCTTTCCTGCATCCTCCTCCTGCCTTTGTGTCTTCGGATCTTTGTGGTGAAATCAAGGTGAATGGGCGCAAGGAAATCTGAAAACACACTTTTTTCTCAACTGGTATCTGAGGCCGCAAGTTGCACGCGCTGTCCGGCCATGAGCGATCGAACCGCAGTGTTTAGCGGACTCAATGGCTCGCTGGCCGCTCGCGTGATGTTTATCGGTGAAGCGCCGGGGCGCAAAGGCGCGGATCGAACTCGGGTGCCTTTTTCCGGCGATCCGTCGGGGAATAACTTTGATCGGTTCATAGCCTCGATCGGCTTGGAACGAAAGGATATATTCATTACGAGCGCTGCTCTATGTAATCCTCGTGCCGATTCGGGCGCAAATCGTAAACCCACTCAAACGGAAGTCGCAAACTGTTCCAACTTCCTGCGGCGAACCATAGAAGCAGTTGATCCGAGTGTGATTGTTACGCTTGGGTCAGTTGCACTTGAAGCATTAAAGCGCATTAAATGGCACGAGTTGAACTTGAAAGAAGCGGCCGGAACGTTCGTGGATTGGGACGGACGCCTGCTGGTGCCGATTTATCATCCGAGTCCACAGGTGCTGGCTTCGCATCGACGCGAAGCGGAGCAGTTGCAAGATTACCAGGTGGTCGCCAAGGCCATCAGGCAGATTGGGTCGTCAATAGCGGGTTAGCGGCTCCTCGCGGTAGGGCTGTGAGACTGTGTGTAAAACCAAAAAGGACCTATGGCAATTTGCAACTCAGAGATATCTGACCTGCAATTTAACGGAGCTTGAGCCGTCCTTTTGGGGATCGCTGAGTTTTGACACCAGTCAATGACCTGAGCAGTGGACGAGATGCGCAAATCACCCCTCGAAGAGACCCACATTCGTCTCGGTGCGTTGCTAACAGATCGTGATAGCTGGTCTGTCCCTGCGTCATACGGTGACCAACTGTTCGAGTATGCGGCAGTTCGCGAGGCAGGCGCCGGTGTTATCGATCTCTCGTCACGCGGTCGTTTTCAGGTAAGCGGTTCCGAAGCCGTGCAGTTTCTTAATGGCCTGATCACAAACGACATGAAAACGCTGGCGGAGAACCAGTGGATGCCGGCCGTCTTCCCAAACGTGCAGGGCCGTTTGCTTGCAAACGTGCGCGTCGTTCGGAACAGGGACGGATTCCTGATTGATACGGAAGGTGCGACGCATGAAACCGTACTGAAAACCATTCAACGTTTCACGTTGGCTGGCGACTTTCACATGGCCGACCGGACCAAACAGACGGCGCTGCTATCTGTACAGGGGAAGCAAGCGACTGAAATTGTCGGCACCGTTCTCGGTCAAACTCCATTGGGACTATCCAGGAACGGCGTCGTGGAGATCGAATGGCAGCAGAAAAGCCTGACAGTCTTGCGCGCCACTAGCACCGCCGAAGACGGCTTTGACATTGTCGTCAGCGCCGATCAAGCAACTCCCTTGTGGGACGCTTTCGTGCACGCGGGAGCACGACCCATCGGCCACGAGGCATTGGACAGGCTTAGGATCGAAGCAGGCGTGCCACGCTATGGGATCGACATGGACGAAACAAACGTGGTGACAGAAACTGGTTTGGACGAGGCTGTTAGTTACACAAAAGGGTGCTACATCGGACAGGAGATCATCGCGCGCATTAAGTATCGTGGTCACGTCGCCAAGAAACTCGTTGGTTTATTTTTCGATAGGGCGATGAGGCTCGACAAAGATCTAAAAATTAAATCGGCTGACGACAAGGAAATTGGACGAATAACCTCCCACACGTTTTCGCCGCATCTTGGCTGCACTATTGCATTGGGTTACGTTAAGTATGACTACCTGGCGCCCGACACAGAGGTCAGGGTCACTTCATCGCATGGGGATCTCCCTGCAAGGGTTGCCGAGCTTCCATTTGTGCGGGGCAGCGCTCCTCGATGAGCATGGCTAAAACTGCTTGCCGTAATTCGCAGATCAGGAGGGGGCTAAGCGAGAGCGCGCCCCCGCTCAAGCTGCAAATTTGCTGGGATTGAATTGATAATTCAAGGTTGAGTGGATGTGAATCTTGAGCGGGGGCGCGCTCTGCTTTGCCCCCTTCCCAACCTGCAAATTTGCGGGGCTTGAGCCGTCCTCTTGCGATCTCTAACACCCATCTTCTGGAGTTTGATTGAATGACCGGTGAAGCAGATCAGTTGGCGCCGCAGGGAGCGAAGCAGTCCGACTTCGATTGTGAACAGGCGCGCCTGGCGTATTCAATTATCCAGTCACTGCTCGATCACACGCGCGTGGTCAGCGATCTGATTGCAGTGATGGCGCAGGCCCTGGACGAAGACACGCAACGAGCCTTGACCCAGACACCGGTCTGGACTGCATACCTCGATAGCCGTCGCGACCTGGATCGCACGCGTGCTGAGGTAGAGAAATTTGCCGAGGTAATGAAGCATCTGAGCGAAGATTGAATATTCGTTTCTAAACTCGACAGACGATCAAGTTGATAACACCCAATAGACTCTTCTCGACTTTAACCACCTGCAAACCCGCTGCTCGCGCTTCATCCGCCGTCTGCCGGTTGAAGTGATCTTCAAACAGAGGCACGGTAATTAGATTGATCAGATCAAAAATCAGACCCAGCAATCCCCCAGGCCGCACATGTTCAAGCAGCAGGATTGTTCCTCCCGATCTAACCACCCGGCGCAACTCCGCAAAAGTCTTCGCCGGGGAGCTTACTGAGCAGAACACGAGCGTGGCGAACGCTGCGTCAAATGCTGCACTCTTAAAAGGGAGCTCTTCCCCCTGGTTCTGAACCAGCCTCACGGCCGCCGGACGTTTCCGGTCTTTGGCAATCTTGAGCATCTCCCGACTGGGCTCGCTGGCCACGCCACTGGTCTCGGCTGGGTAAAAAGCAAAGTTGCGGCCCGTGCCGGCTCCGAGCTCGAGAACGCGAGCGTTAGGTGGCAACAGATTGAAAGTCCGCGTACGCAGCCGCGTTAGAAACCAGCGTTCGAGCGGACGCATTACCGCGTCATACTGCGATGCAAACTGATCGTAAGTCTTGGGCATTCAAAAGCATCATGATCACCTGCCGGTCGCGTCCACCGTCAAATTCACAGAGAAAGATTCCCTGCCAGCGACCGAGCAGCAGCTTTCCATCCTTGAACGGCACTGTGACTGAAGAACCCACCAGGCTGGCTTTGATATGCGCGTCTGAATTTTCCTCGCCATGACGAAAACCCATGCCATGTTGGGGAAGGAGTGTCCTGAGCGCATGCAACATGTCTCGCGGCACGTCCGCGTCGGCGTTTTCGTTCACAGTGAGCCCGGCAGTTGTGTGTTGCACATAAAGCACGACCACGCCTTCGCGGGCACCCGATTCCTTCAGTTGCTCTCGTACCTGGCCGGTGAACTCAACCAGCTCTTCACGCACATGCGAGCGTACCTTGATGGTGTGCATAGCCGGCTATTGTAAAGCTTTTGCGTAGAATGAAAACTGCTGCGTTGGGGTCAGAGTCTGTTGAAGCCGGCGACAACATAAAGCCTAACAGGTAACTGAAATAGTCGTGAGCAGCAATATCAACAGTAATACGATCCACGAAATGACACGAAGTACCACGAATTAAGATCCTAAACTCAATCAGCTTAATTAGAATCTTACTGGGCGTTGAGTGCTTGAACCGGTCGATACCGCTCGCGGTTCTGTAATGAGCGACCTTCACGCGTCGAGTGGCGAAGCCTCACGAAGATGAAAAATGAAAGGTGCCTACTTCTCTTGGGACGCGCGGCGACGCAAAAGCGCCCACCCTGATGGCAAAACAGCCGCGGCAAGCAGGATCTTGATGATGTCGCCCGGAATAAATTTCAGCACTGTAAGTTGAAAAGCAACGGAGAGTGATGTGTTTGTAATCAGGGCAAACCAGGCCCAGCCGGAAAGCATAATCAGCGCCGAGCCAATCGCCATCGACGCGGCGGCTGTCAGAAAGCGCTTGTCCCAGCCGTGCTCGGCAAAGGCGCCGGTAATGAAGGCAGCGGCGGGAAAAGCAATCAGGTATCCGCCGGTGGGCCCGAGGAGGTGGAGAATACCACTCGTGCCGCCATAGAAAAACGGCAGGCCGCTCGCACCTTCAATGAGGTAAACAATCATTGACATTGCGCCCAGGCGAGAGCCCAGCAGGGCGCCCGTCAACAGCACCGCGAAGGTTTGACCAGTAATCGGCACCGGGCCGATCGGAATCACAATCTGCGCGGACAGCGCCACAAGCAAACTGAAAGCAACGACCAGGGAAACCGCTCGAGTCCAATCCAGCGGCGCGAGGGCCGCAGCTATCAAGGTGTCGGGTCCGTCGTATGAAGTACTCATAGTTTCGAGTTCCGAGTTCCGAGTCTGCCAAGTGGCATAGACTTCAGTCTGTGATTCTCGCTCGAGGTAGCTTCAAGGTCGATCGATTGCGAAGGGCGACACAGACTGAAGTCTATGCCACTTGGCAGACTCGGAACTTTTTATTAGTCCGCCGCCATTGCATCCGCACGAGCCTCGCGTGCTTCGGCCTTTATCGCGCCGATGCGCATTGCATAGAACGAGCGCCAGACGAATACGGCTGAGATTAAAAAGAAAACCAGCGCCAGAACGTGGCTGATCATCGGGCCATTCTCACCAAATTGTCCCTGCGGACTTGCAATTGATACCGCCAGCTCAACTGCCAGCAGCCCAAAGAGAGTGGTGAACTTAATGACCGGGTTCATGGCGACTGACGAAGTATCCTTGAAGGGATCGCCCACAGTATCGCCTACCACGGTCGCATCGTGAAGGGCAGTACCCTTCATTTTCAGATCAACTTCCACGACTTTCTTGGCATTGTCCCAAGCCCCGCCTGCGTTGGCCATGAAGATAGCCTGATAGAGTCCGAAGATCGCAATTGAAATCAGGTACCCGATAAAGAAGAATGGTTCTACAAACGCGAAAGCCAGCGTCGAGAAGAAGATCGTCAGGAAAATATTGAACATGCCCTTCTGCGCATACTGCGTGCAGATCTGCACCACCTTCTTACTGTCTTCGACTGAAGCCCTCTCCACGCCCTCCAACCGGATGTTGGCCTTAATGAACTCCACCGCGCGATAAGCGCCGGTGGTTACCGCTTGCGTGGAAGCGCCCGTGAACCAGTAGATGACCGCGCCGCCGGTAATCAAGCCCAGGACAAACGGGGCGTGCAGCAGTGAAAGGTTTTGCGTATCAGTGGTCAATCCATTTGTCAGGGTCATCATGATTGCAAAGATCATGGTGGTGGCCCCGACCACGGCTGTCCCAATCAGTACCGGCTTGGCGGTGGCTTTAAAGGTGTTGCCCGCGCCGTCGTTCTCTTCAAGCAGATGTTTGGCATGGGCAAAATTGACGTCCATGTTGAAGTCGCGCTTGATCTCCGCTTCGACGTTTGGCGCCTGTTCGATCAAGGACAGTTCGTACACGGACTGAGCGTTATCAGTAACCGGGCCATACGAGTCGACGGCTATGGTCACGGGGCCCATGCCGAGAAAACCAAACGCTACCAGGCCAAATGCGAATACCGGGGCCGCCACCATTAAAGGATCAAGCCCTAGCGTACTAAAGTAATAAGCAACCGACATCAGGCCAACAATGCTCATTCCCAGCCAGTAGGCGGAAAAATTCCCGGCCACCAGTCCGGAAAGAATATTGAGCGACGCGCCTCCTTCCCGCGAAGACGTAACCACTTCAGCCACGTGCCTTGAGCCGGTTGAAGTAAAGATCTTAACCAACTCGGGAATAATCGCGCCGGCTAGCGTGCCGCACGAGATGATCATCGACAGCTTCCACCAGAGACTCGAATCTCCACCCAGAATCGGGATGGTGAGATAGGAAATCACGAAAGTTACTGCGACCGAAAGAATGGAAGTGAGCCATACTAAAGAGGTCAGTGGACTCTCAAAATTCATCTTCGCAGCATTGCCGAAACGAGCCTTGGCAATCGCGTCGTTAATGAAATAAGAAGCCGCACTTGCCACAATCATCATGATGCGCATCACGAAGATCCAAACCAGCAACTGCACTTGCACCGTAGGATCGGGCACGCCCAGCAGAATAAATGTGATCAGGGCCACGCCTGTCACGCCATAAGTTTCGAAGCCGTCCGCACTGGGTCCTACGGAATCACCCGCGTTGTCACCGGTGCAGTCGGCAATCACGCCCGGGTTGCGCGCATCATCTTCCTTGATCTTGAAGACGATCTTCATCAAGTCAGCACCGATATCGGCGATCTTCGTGAAGATGCCGCCGGCGATGCGCAGGGCTGCAGCACCGAGAGACTCGCCGATCGCGAAGCCAATAAAGCAGGGACCTGCATAATCGCCGGGTATGAACAGCAGAATGCAAAGCATAATCAGCAGCTCGACGCTGATCAGCATCATGCCGATACTCATGCCGGCGCGCAGTGGAATCGCATAGAGCGGGAAGGGTTTGCCTTCAAGACTCGCGAATGCAGTGCGCGAGTTGGCGAATGTATTGACGCGAATTCCAAACCAGGCAACGCCGTAACTGCCAGCGATGCCTACCAGACTAAACGCCAGAATGATCGCGACACGGAACGGTTCCATTCCAACCAGGACGCCGAAATAAAGCACGATCACGATGCCTATGAAGATTTCCAAAATCAGGATGAACTTGCCCTGAGTGATGAGGTAGGTCTTGCAGGTCTCGTAAATAAGCTCCGAGATCTCGCGCATGGCCCGGTGCACCGGAAGCTTCTTCAGGTTCATGTACATGGCCAGACCAAACAGCAGTCCCAACATACAAACCACGATTCCGGCCAGCAGCAGATTGTGACCGTCCACGCCACCGAAGAAAGTAACGCTTGAAAGGTCAGGCAGGATGAGATTGGCCTCGCCACCGCCATGCGATTGCGCAAAAGCGGACGACGCCCCAAGGCTCGCAAAAACAAGAGTAACGGCCAGGGTCAACAGTGACCGGGCGGCAAGCGAAAAGGCTGATAAGTGACGAGGAGTAGTTAAATTGGTATTCATGATGTTTCTAGCAAGCTGCGCAAACGCCGGTAGCCTGATGGTTGAGACAGCAATAGTTCCGTTTCGGGAGCGGTTCCTTTCTGATTTTTATAGCGGCAAATCTAACAGTTTCGAACAGGCTCCGGGCACAGTCTTTCGGTGGAGAGTGCGCGCCGAAGCCCGCGTCGCCTCACATGTGCCGAGCAACTCTACCTGTTGAAACTGGGTATTATCCTGATTAGTGGGCAAACTGTCCAGAAGCCCACTCTACTCTCTCTACTCTGCTCCAGTGCGCCAAAAAAAATGTCGGTAGATTAATGATGCCACGGGCTTGCCCCGTGGAGGCTCCCGCTAGCTGCTACAGGCGGTCGACCCAGCATACCTCCGTGAGATGCCACGGGCTTGTCCCGTGGAGTTTCACGCGGGCCTTTAGTCATCCACTCTCGACGAGCAGCAAGCGTGAACCTCCACCGGGCAAGCCGGTGGCATCCTTACTGCATGGAATCGCTGCCGTAATAGCAACAAACGTGAAACTCCACCGGGCAAGCCGGTGGCATCAAGCAGACTCTGGCGAGGCCAGAAGCTTACCGACAATTTTTTGGCGCACTGGAAAGGTAGCGTTGGATTTGCAGGGGCAGCGCTCTGTTGGCCACCCCTGGTGGCCCCTAATTCACGTCTATCGAAATCCGTAGTCCGCGCGACGAGGGGGTGCCCCACGGAAGCCAGGGGTGCCCCGGAGGGACACCCCTACAATTGTCATAATCAGAAAGTTACTAAGCTGTCTTAGTAAGGGATCGGCAGTCTGCGCCACCAATCACTATTGTGGTTACCGCGGTTGCGATTGTCGTTGTAGCCGTAAGCTCCGTAAGCCTGCGCAATCACATTCAGCTCGCGGCGAATCTGTGACCATAGCCAAGACAGCCGAGCACGGTTCCCAATCCGATCCAATTGACGCGCTTCTTGTAACACGCGTTGGGCTTCGTTTCTGCTGCGATTTAGATCGCGTCCGTTGCCCACGCGAGACTTGAGTTTGCTCACGGCATTGCGGAACTGCCGAGCCTGATCGTTGATGCGGTCCTCACTGCGGGTGCCATCTCTGCGGCTGCGATCGAGCGTGCGGTCCACCTCTCGCTCAAAGTCCTTCGCGAGTCGATCCAGCCGGTGAACGGAATCGCGCAGATAGCGATCATCGTAATGTCCACTGCGGCCGTAATCCCGATCGCGATTACGCTGATTATCAGGGTAACGATCCCATTGTGCGGCTGCCGCTGGGGGCAAACATAACGCCAACAAAGCGGCCGCGAAAATTGAAAAACTCAGTGTGCGTCGGTTAGTCATAATTCTTAGTCTCCTCATAAGGTTCTCGTCTCGATCTGATCCGCCCTCGTTGCCAACGAGATAGACAGTTCGGTTTCAACGCTTGCTTTGGGGTGACTTCTTACAGCCAGCGTTATGCCGCAGAGGTCTTTGGCAAGCACTATGCCCAGGTGCTCGCGGGCGGGGAGGCTGTGGATCGATATGAGGAAACCGCCGTCTTTGGGCGAATATTGGCGTTTAGTGAAATATTCCGGATAGCTCAGTGGTTCGAAAACGTGCAGTGGTTTCCGTAAATGGTTGGAGGGTTAAACGCACTGGGTTAGCCGGAAGCGAGCAGAGTGGCGATGTGTTTTCGCAGATTCGTTTCATGAATCTCGGCTTGTCCTTCTTCCTTCTCGCCTGGCACCCATGACGGCGCGCCCTGGGGTGATTGGACCAGCCGTAGGGCTGCGCTCGCTGATTTAAGGCCAAGATGTCGGATGTTCGCGGAGGCAAGTCCGCCGCCACGAACGACTCCATCACGGGGGGTGCGTGGCCAGCCAGCCTCAACAGACAACTGTCTCACGCCAAAACGAAGAATCAAGAGCCTTCCCACCATGGTTGAATTGCCGGTTCGAAAGCGGTGGTTGCCTGCTCTCGAGATCTGAATACTCGCTCCCCGTCGATTCGCCTGAGCGGCCAGAGTCTCGAAGGTTGAGATAAGCCACTCAATACCCGTGCTGCGCAACAGGTCATTAGAATTGCGTAGGGCCAGGTATGCGGCTATATCCCGACTACCCGAAAGGCGAGCCCGCGATTCAGCTTCTGCCAGGGCGCAGGCCCATGCTTCGTCAAGTTCGCTCATATCTCTGGGACGCTAGTAGGGGCGGTAGAGAGTGTGTGGACTCAGCGATCCCCGAAGGGGCTCAAGCGCCGCTAACTTGCAGGTCAAGAAGGGGGGCAAAGCGCAGCACGCCCCCGCTCCATATTCACAGCCTCTCAACCTTGAATCGACAATTCAAGCGCGGCAAATTTGCAGCTTGAGCGGCGGCGCGCTGCGCTTTGCCCCTTCCTAACTTGCGAATTACCAGGCCCCTTTGTGTTCCTACCGGTCGCTCCCCCTCCTCTGCTCTGCTCTGTAGTTTCGTGTGATCCCTTTGGGGGCCGCAAATTGAAGCGGTACTTGCTCGCTCACCGCGCGCGAGGATGGTATCATGCACCGCGATTCGTCCCCAATTTTAGAACCCGACCTGAAATCGAACCCAGCTCTGTGCATGTTCTCCTATTTTGCGCATTAAAATCATCAATTGTCAGAGTCAGAAAATGAAACTATCAAGTCATCGCAACCTCTGGAGCGCGCTGTTCCTTTCGATGGTGGTAGGCGCCGTCTTCGGCGCTGGTTACCTGGGGACGAATTCTCGGGCACAGGAGAAGGCGCAGCTTCCAGCGCGAACCGGCTATGTGAACGACTTTGCACGGGTTGTCGACGATGCGGCCAGACAGCGGCTGGACACTCTTCTGGATAACTTCAAGAAGAGAAGCGGAATCGAATTGAACCTCGCTACAGTGCAGACCACGGGCGACCAGGACATCTTCGCATTCTCGCGACAGCTTGCCGGTGACTGGAGAGTCGGCTCGCGGGGCAGTTTCCGGAAGACCCTTTTGCTGGTGGTGTCGGTGGATGAGAAGGCGGTGTTTACGCAGCTCAGCAAATCCGTGCAGGCCGAACTTCCGGAAGGGATTCTGGGGGAACTAAACCAGCGCGTCAGCGGGCCCATCAGTTCAGGCCGTTTCAGCCAGGGTCTGACTGAAGGTGTGGATCATTTCATCGCTGCCGTGGCAAAAAAAATGGGATTCAGTTTGCAGAATATCGATCCAGCGCAATCAGTAGCTTCTGCTGCGAGTGTTCCGGTGTCCGACCCATCGCCGGCTGCAACTCTCGGCGATCAGGCTGTTGCGACGCTGGTTAAGAAGGAAACTAAGCGGGAGGCGACGCCATCTCCTGCGCAACCCAGCATCGCAGCGCACCGTGATACGCCCTCTACCACTGACGATGAGGATGAGTCTGAGGAAGTGGAATTGACGTTGACGCTGCCACTCCCGGATCGCATCGTTGAACTAAGGGAATTCCTGGAAGGCTACCCGAACTCGAAATCGAGACCGCGCGCCATAGAACTGCTGATCAGCAGTTACGCTGGTCTTGGGGACGAAAGGCTCAAGAATGGCGACAGCGTGGGCGGGATCGAACAATTGATGCTGGCAATTAACGAAGCCCCGGCAAACATGTCAGACAAGTTGTTCTCCGGCGTGATCTCACAAATCCCTTTGAACCTTTTCTTCCGCGGGCAGCGAGACGTCGCAATTGACGCAGCTCAAAAAATTGAAACGAAGTTTGGCTCAGATCCAAAGCGCCTGTTGGCGCTGGCTGGATTCTACCTGGGAATTGAAGACGGCAACGAAGCCGCCCGCTTAGCCGCCGGAGCCGTCAAGCTCGCGCCGGATCTGGCTGAAGCCCATCATGTGCTGGGTCGTGGCCTGCACATCTCTTTGCGGCTTGATGATGCGGCCGCAGAGTACGAACGCGCGTTGGAGTTAGATCCCAACTCGAAGACAGGAACGAGGCGCAGTCTCGCCGACCTGAACCGGGCAGCCGGCAAAGCCGAAGAGGCCTTGGAACTTTATCGCGAACAACTCAGAGCTGCACCGTCAGACAAAGCGGCTCGAGCGGGAATGGTCCTTTCACTTCTTGATCTCGGACGGTTCGATGAAGGCAATAAAGAACTCGCGGCCGCACTTCAAGAAGATCCGGGGAACCTGGCTCTAGTGTCGGGCGCCGCCTACTGGTTTGCGGCGCATAACGAAGCTGACCGGTCTCTCGAACTGGCCCGCAAAGCCGTGCAGCTCGAGCCGCGTTATACCTGGTCGCAAATCGCCCTTGCCCGCGCGTTGACCGGTAACAAGAAACCGATGGAAGCCGAACGCGCTATTCGGTTTGCGCGGCAGTACGGAAACTTCCCCACGCTCGACTATGAGCTGGCGAATGTGCTCAGCGCCGCCGGACTCTACGAGGAAGCCGCGGAAGTTTTGCTCCAGTCGTTCACCTTCGCAGACGACAAGATCGGGGCTCGACTTGCGGGTCGCGTGTCGGCGCAAGAATCGGATTTCATCCAACTCCTGGCGCCTGAACGTCGGGCCGCCATTTTCCAGTCTGCAGCAGCGGGCACCAGGAATGAGGCGGCGATTCTAAAGGCGCTGCTGGCCTTTGCCGTGGCCACGAATCAACCCGACGAGAGCATCAAGCTTGACGAAGGCATTGTTGTCGCAGCAGCAAAGGGATTCGCCTCCGGGACTGACGACATGCGTGTTTACCGCCAACTGTATGCCGCCGGCGTTCTCATCAAGAAAGGCGTTGCTCTGCAGACCGCATATGAGCTTACCGAAGCCGCGCGGGCCAGTGTTGAATCGGCGCTGGGGGTCCCGGCAGCGACAGTGGCAGCGCAGGCTGAAGAGTTACGCGACATTCGCGCTCGGGCCATCGCGAAAGGAAATACACCGGAGGTACCTAATGCGCCGCGCAACATCCTGTCAAACATTTTAATTGGACGTGTCGAGGATAGCGCCGGATGGGCGCTCTATAATCAGGGAAAGACGGATGACGCCATCGTGCACCTCAAGCGCGCTGCAGGAATTCTTCCGGAAGGCACGCCCTTGTGGCGCAATGCGCTGTGGCACCTGGGTGCCGCTCTCGATCAGAGTGGCAACAAGCCGGAAGCACTTGGCTACTACATCAAGAGCTACAACGCAGGTGATCCGGATCCTGTTCGCCGAACTGTGATCGAGCAGTTGTATCAGAAGACCAACGGATCACTGGATGGTTTGGACGAGCGGATCGGAGCTAGCCGAGTCGCCGAGAGTACGTCGCCTCAGCCATCTGTCCAAAGTATTGATAAACCGGCTGCGCTGGAAACACCATCCCCATCCGCAGCCGAGCCTCAGGCCGCCGCGTCGCCCGACTTATCGGCGACTCCTGCTTCGGCGGTTCCGAATCCAGAAACAAACCCAGATGGTAGCCAAGCACCTCCCTCCCCGTCGCCAACTGTTGAGAGTCCGGTTCAATTGCCCGCAGCTTCCCCTGAACCGAGTCCAAGGGCCGGAGTTCAGGGAGGTATTGCAGAGATAAGGGCGTCGCGTGCCACAGTCAAGCTTGCCGGCACGGTGAGAGACGCGAACAATGCCGCGATTTCAAACGTCATCGTGGTCCTGATTAGTCCACGCGGGACGGTGCTGGCAACGACCACAGACACTGAAGGAAACTATTCATTCATAGTCCCACCTTCGCCGCAGAGCTACCGGATCATCCCATCGAAGGATGGCTATATTTTTGAACCTGTCGACAGAGTGTTGGTGGGTCTTGAGGATGATCAAAAAGCAGTGGATTTCATAGGCGGCCAGGCTCCGCCCAAACCATAAACCGTCCGTGCCAGCGCGCCACCCCAGCACTCCAAAAGTCCAATGGTAGTATCCGGTCGCTAACCGCTCGCGGTTCTGTATTGAAGCAGAACCTGCTCATGTGACCACGTTCGTGAAATATCGCATTCAAAGTTTTGACAAGACTCCCAGAGCCTTTCCGCAATGGGAGGCGGCGGGGCGGATCTGAGCGCACATACCCCCAGATGCTCGGGTCAAGCTCCGAAACTCCGGCACACAGCCAACCGCCCGCAACTTCCTACCATCCAAAAGCTCGGCTCTACAGGAAGCCTCTCGCGGGTGCTGCCGGACCCTTCAGACGGTCTGAAGAGTGCTCGATAGGGCCTCTGGAGCGTTATTCCCGGCAGCAGAGCGGTATAATCAACAGTTCGCATTTCAGTCGCATTTCAATAGACGGCAATCCCGAGAAACTATGACTAAGCTAATTGGAATTCTTCCCAGAATGCTTCCCCTTTTCGCAGCATTTTTCGCTCTCATTATTCCGGTTGGCGCCCAGCAGGCGGCGCCCCAACCAGCCGGCGCCCGGTTCGACATCATAAACTATCGCATTGAAGCACAGTTGATCCCCGAGCAGCATATGTTACGGGCTGGTGCTGACATCACACTTGTTCCACAGGAGGCCACCCGCTCACTCGTTTTCGAACTCAACGGGTCACTCCGAGTTGAGAGTGTCGAACTCGAGGGCAAGCCGCTAACCGGTTTGGTTCAAGACCCGGTCGGCGTGGGTGCGCTTGGCCCCAACATTCGAATCGATCTCGGTCAAATTGTTCCGGCAAACCAACCCATCACTCTGCGATTTCGCTGGAGTGGTGCCCTGATCTCTCCCGAAGGTGGGCCACTGGCAACTAAGCGCCTCGCTTATATCGGCGCCGAAGGTTCGTATCTGATGTATGCCGCGCGCTGGTTCCCGTTCCACGACTACGCCGTGGATCGCGCTACCTCTGACATCACCTTGATTGTGCCCACCGGGGTCCAGGTAGCTGGCACCAGCGACGACCCGGTGGTCGCGCAACCGTCGCCCAAAGAGGGCGCGACGCGGTTCCGTTTTGTCCATCGGCAGCCGGTGCTGGTGGGAAACTTCGTTGCCGGTCGATACATCAACAAGAACCTGCGTTTCGGTAACTACGACATCCAATTCTATGCCAAGCCTGGCAGCGAAGGTCGAATAAATGGTTATTCGGAACTGATGGGTCAGGTGCTGGAGTTTTATACCAAAACCTATGGCGCCCCTTTGTTTGGCACTCGGCTTGTAGTGGCCCAGGTGGACGATGACACGCTCGACACCTACTCGGGGCCGGGAATGATTTTTCTGGGATCGAAGATGTTCGACAGTTCTCGACCGGTGCCGGAAGAAAAACTGCAGCGCGAAGTTGCTTATCAATGGTGGGGCCAGACGGTGGGATTGAAGTCGTTCGATGACGCCTGGCTCTCGCAAGGTTTGGCCGAGTGGAGCGCTTTCGCTTATCGCGAATCAACGTTGACCGGGGGCGCGTTCGACGCCGCGCAGCGTGAACAGCAGGAACGCGCACTTACCTTCGAGCAGACCGCATCAATAGCGCGCGCGCCCAGCGCACTCGATGACCAGTCTGCGGCTTATCAATCAATCGTATTCCACAAAGGAGCGATGGTATTTCGCATGCTGCGCGAGACGATCGGCAAGGAGAAGTTTGACCGGCTGTTGCCGGACTTTCTTCAAAGTTTTCGTGGGAAGAACGCTGCGATTGACGACTTTGAAAGGATGGCCACACAGGTGGCCGGCGAAAACATGCGCTACTTCTTCGCGCAGTGGGTAGAGGGCACCGGAGTTCCTGAATTCAGTGTTGACTACCAGATTATTCGTACTCGCAGTGGTACGTTTCGCACGCGTGGAACTGTGAAGCAGACGCTGGAAACGCTGCGGATGCCGGTGCAGTTGATGCTACGCACCGAAGGAGACTCTCAGACGACAACCACGAAGTTGGAAGGTCGCAGTGAAGACTTTGACTTCGAATCAAATGGTCAGCCAATCGAGGTCGTGGTCGATCCCAATTACCGGATCCTGCGCATGTCTGAAGAGTTGCGCGTGTCCATCATCGCCCGGCGCGGAATCGAGCAAATGAAGGAAGGACTCTACGCCGAAGCCCAGCAGCAGTTTGAGGCGGCGTTGAAGCTAGACCGGTCAAATTCCTGGGTTTACTACAATCTTGGACTGCTCTTTCTGGAACAGCGCAACTGGCAACAGGCCCTCGACAATCTCGATGCGGCCCTCAATGGCACCTTGAAACCTTCCTGGATCGAGGTCTGGGCTCGCATCAAGCGTGGCAATGCTTATGACGCCAAGGGCGAACGCAATCGGGCAGTTTCGGAATACAACAAGGCAGTTCAATCAGGTATCAACTACGACAACGCGCAGACGTTGGCCAAGAAGTACCTCGCCGCCCCCTTCGACCCGAAGGCGCAGACAGCAGAAGCCTCCTCCCCAGGCTTCTAGAATTTGCAGATCTCGAATCTCAAATTATCTCAAATCTCAGATCTTAGCCCGGTTTGCCAACGTCAAAACGATCCACGAAATCATGCGAAATGACACGAACGAGATTTTTCGTGTTTCTTGGTTCGTGTAGGTTGGTGGATCGCATATGTCAATCCAACCCAATGTACAAGCAGCACGAATTCGCGGACTTGATAATCGGCTGTCAACTTTGCGGCTTATATCCAGAGGTGTAGTGAGGAGGCTCGACACTAACTTCCAGGCGAGGATCAGGGATTGGCGCCGAGGAGACCAAATGCAGTGGGATCACTCCGGCCCAGATCGGAAGCTCGTAGTCCTCTTCGTCATCGAGCGGCGGTCCGGTGCGTACCTTTGCTGACACCTCTTCGAGCGGCAGCGATAACACAGTCGTTGCTTTCAATTCCTGTTCGGTGGGTTCACGCACATCCTTCCACCTTCCCGGAATCACGTGCTCAGAGAAGGTAAGCAAGGCCTCAACTTTAGCGGCAGGATCATCAACCGTCGTCGCCCGGCCAAAAACGACCACCGAGCGGTAGTTCATTGAATGATGAAAGGCGGAACGTGCCAGCACCAGGCCGTCCAACAGGGTCACAGTTACGCAAACATCGATACCGCCTTTCAGTGTGCGCAACATTCGACTGGCCTGCGAGCCGTGAATGTAGAGTTGGTCCCCATGGCGTGCGTACCCGGTAGGTATCACGAAGGGACGCCCTGCAACCGCAAAGCCGACATGGCAGATGAGCCCCTCATCCAGAATTGAATAGACGAGTTCGCGATCGTAGATGCCGCGCGACGGAAGACGCCTGAGAGTCGTGCGTTCGGTTTTTTCAAAAGTTTTCATGCGGGAATGTTGAGTCTCAGAAGCGGTCACACGTTTAGCATAAGAGTAATACTACATACCAGAGCAACAGGTACACTGGTATTCTGTTGATTGTGTCGGGCCATGCACCGCCTCATATACGCAGCATAGATACTTTCCGCTTTCCGAGGCAATTACTATGTGTGCGATGGTGTTTGCGTCACCGTTTTTGGCGGGTCAACGTGTATCGGTCGGTGCAGGGGTTCCGTTTTCAATTAAGGATGCTTCTAGTCGTTCCTCTTGAGAATACTTTCATCAGCGAGGTGAACAAGCGACAAAAACTCTTGTTCGACTTTCATCGAGGTTGATTCAGTTTCTCAACGTTCAAAACAACCTGTGAGATTTGCGAGGACTCTTTTCTAGTGATCTTGTAAGGATTGCCGCGAATTTCTAGCAGTCGAGGTATGACAGCTAGAGGACTGAACTGGTCCTTTTCATTTAAGTAGGTGCCCTCAACGATCTTCTCTCCACAGACGCGAGTCAACGTGTATCGTCCGTCTCCGGGAGCCAGCACATAAATTTCTTCAGGAGTCGTTACTCCGGTAACCTCGCTTATTCTGCCCTCAATTAACTCCAGAACCCTATTTCGCAATTGGACGACACTATATTTCGGATCGTTAGTCCATTTGGCGCGACTATACGAAAAGTACCAATCCTCAAACATACCTCGAAACAGTCGATTTAGAAATTTATATAGCATTTTTGGTTTGTGTAAAATAAATATACTACTCCTGACGCAAATGTAAATCGCCAGATTTTGCCCCTTGGTGGTCACGTCAAAACCGGCCATACGTGGTCGGGCCAAAACCGGCTAAAGACTGACGAAAAGCTACACTTGACGATGTTGGTAGGTAGTTCGAGTAAACAGGCCCTTGACGATGCGCAGACTCAGACGGCGACGATGGCGATCTTGTTATGGTTAGCCAGACTGATCAGATCTTCGCGATCAAACATCAACGTCTTGCCCGCGGAGATGCATAGGCAGGTGGCGCCCGACTCGATCATAGCTTCGATCGTGGGCACGCCAATTACCGGCACATCGAAACGCATGTCCTGCGCAGGCTTTGCTAACTTCACCACCGTCAGCCTTCCTTCGGCGAGGTTGACCCGTCTTCCGCGCATCAAATTGGAAAGGCCCCGCACTAAACTGCCCTTCCCGGCGTGACCCCCAAGTGCCCTTCCGAGTTTGCCGACATCTTCCAGCGCGGGTTCCGCCGGCTGAGTCGCGAGCGACTCATCTGAGCTTCCTTGAGTTAACTCGCCCGCGCGGCGGATTGTGGCGTCAGTTCCTTCCATTGCTTCAATGGCCACGCAGGCCTTTCCACGCACGACGACAGTTTGACCCAGGTCGAGTCGAGCTACTTCGCCGACGATCTCCAAGCCGTATTCTATGTCTTCCCGCTCGCGGGCATCAGGTTCGCGCTGGGTTAGTGTTCCAACTTGAGGAAGAGAGTCCTGGAGAAAATAAGTGGAATCGATCAGCTCGATGCCTTCGCTACTGAGTTCCTCAGCGACTGCTCCGATTAGTGAGTCAGTATTGCGCCGGGGCAGCTTCAAAAGCATTTTCAACATGCGGGCGTCGGGCACGGCACGGCTGAAGATTTGAACATGCTTTACCTGCCCGGCCATGATGGCTTTCTCCACTCCCTCGCTCTTGAAAAAGCGGATCATCTTTCCCAGTTGGCCAATGCCGACCCATTGCACTCGGTCCGCGATGCGCTCGATCTCCTGGTCAGTCTCCTCATGAATGGCGACGACGGAAAGATCGGCGCCCGCACGCCGTGCGCCTTCCAGCACCAGCAGCGGAAACTTGCCGTTACCTGCGATCAAGCCGTAGCGCACTACTTAACTACGCCTCGTTGGGAGGTCTCAATAAACCGGACGAGTTCCGCTACTTCCTGGCAATCGGAAATCACTTCGCTGATCTGTTCAAGAGCCTGGGACGTGTTTAGTTTGGAGGAAAGTAACAAGCGAAAGGCGTGATGTAGCGACTTGATGACTGCTGGGGAATAACCCCGGCGCTTCATGCCGGTGGTGTTCAAACCGAAGCAGCGGGCATGATTACCGACAGTCAACGCAAAAGGCAGAGCGTCTTTGACGACGACTGAATAACCACCAATATAAGCTTCACGGCCTACCCGACAAAATTGGTGAACGCCTGAGTATGCGCCCACATTTGCGCGATCCTCAATAGTTACGTGCCCGGCAAGCGTGGCGGCATTTGCCATGATCACTCCGTCGCCGAGTTTACAGTCGTGAGCGATATGCGCCTGGGCCATGATCAAACAATCATCGCCGGTTTGCGTGAGCATGCCGCCGCCGGCGCTACCCCGATGAATCGTCACGAACTCGCGAATATGGTTGCGATTCCCAATGCGTGTTTCCGACGGTTCCCCTTTGTACTTTAAATCCTGTGGGGCGAGACCGATCGAAACAAAAGGGAAAACATGAGTTCCGGCGCCAATGGTCGTCCTGCCGTCCACGACACAGTGCGACTCCAGACGAACGCCATCGGCCAATTCCACCTCGTCGCCAATCATAGAATAGGGTCCGATGTGACAGTCGCGACCAATACGGGCACGGCTGCTGACCACAGCAGAAGGATGAACGTTAGCTCGATGAGTGGCAGTGGCCATGGATCAAGAAATGGGAAATAGGGGAACAGGGAAAATGGGAAACGGGGAAAACCAGAACCCATTTCTCAAGATTTTCAGAAGTGATTTTAATGGTCTCGGCCTTCCCTGCTGCCCCATTACCCCTTTGCCCTTTCCC
Organism: Acidobacteriota bacterium; assembly: GCA_030859905.1. Lineage (GTDB taxonomy): Bacteria > Acidobacteriota > Blastocatellia > Pyrinomonadales > Pyrinomonadaceae > PSRF01. The sequence goes on along the minus strand of JALZJF010000122.1, from coordinate 69,037 downwards.
CCTTTGTGTCAGACGGCGGAGCCTCGGTCTGCGACAATGCTCATGATGAGGGCGTCGGCTGCAAGCTGACCATCGACTTTGGCCTCACCGCGCATCCGCTGTACCCGCGAACCTATGCGCATGGCAGTTACCTCGAGAATCAAGGTGTCGCCCGGTACCACGGGACGCCGAAACCGGGCTTCTTTGATGCCGGTAAATAAAACCAACTTCTGATCACGATCTTCAATTTCTCGCAGAGCCAGTACGGCCCCCACCTGAGCCAGCGCCTCGACGACCAACACTCCAGGCATCACCGGCGCACCGGGAAAGTGGCCCTGAAAGAACGGCTCGTTGATGCTGACCTGCTTCACGCCTACGATCCGTTCGCGGGGAACTAGTTCGATAATCCGGTCTACCAGGAGGAATGGATAACGATGCGGCAGGAGCTTCTGGATCGCTTGCGAATCAAGAATGGTTTCCATGGGTGGCAAATAGACAAGAAAAAGACGCGGGACGCGGAACTTGGCCGCATCTCCGCGTCTGCAGAATCTCATGCCGCGCGGAAAAACCTATTTTGGAGGCGTAACCGATGCGGTCGCCGGATTCTTGCTGTTGAAGTCGTTGATGAATGGTCGGGTCACGTCGATGCTGTCGGCTGCATACACGACCGGAACCTGGCTGCCATCGATGATGACGTTAATTCCGCGTTGCTTGGCAAAAGCTTCCAGGGCCTTACTTATATCCTCTTGCAATGGTGAAAATATCTCCCTTTGACGCTTCTCGAGGGCGGCCTGCCCGTCCTCTTTTTTGCGCTGAAGTTCCTTGTTCCATTGTTCAAGCTGATCGACCTTTTGCTGGAGGGCTCGCGGTTCGGCAACTCCCTTAGTCTTCTCGATCTCATCATTGAGAGCCTGCATCTTCTGCTGAAGCTGCTGGAGCTCTGTCTGTCGGGGCTGGAACTCACGGTTCAGCATGCTTGCCAAAGAGTTGAATTTAGCGATGCCAGTCTTCGGATCCTGAAAATAAGCCGAATAGATGAGAGCAATCTTGCTCTCCGGCACAGCGACATTGGTTTGCGGCGCTGCGGCGGGCGGCCCGGCCGGCCTGGTTTGAGCTAAAGCGGGAGAAACAGCGATGGCCGCGAGAAAGGCGACGGCAATAAATTCTATCTTCATAGCTTTCCTGTAATGCTCCTTCGAATTAAAAGGCGGCTGGGTGAACAAGTGTTTAGTTGTTCAGCCCGTCGCCATGGTTGGCCTTTAAATGATCAAAAGGTGCGCCCGACGCTGAAACGCATGACTCTCTTTTTCTCATTAAAGAAGAACGGAAATCCATCAACTACCTGGTTTGACCTGGCGTTGGGATTATACGCAAAGATTAGGCGGAAGGGTACGTTGAGCACCGGCACCTGCACGCGAACTTCCATTCCGAGGCTGGTTCGGAAGTCGCCTAACTTGTCAAAGAGGCCCTGCGACAAGCGCACGGCGGTGTTGGTCTGAGTCTGCCCGCGCAGGAACACCTGTTGAAACCCGAATGGCAACCCGGTATTCGGGTCAAATGATCCGAGGTTCTGCGCCGCGTCCAGCTCCTGGGCAGTGACCAGTCGGCGATCGCGCATGACCAGCCCCAAGTTGCCGGTGAGCGCGAGTTGTGAATTTGAGTTGCACGCCGCCAGCGTCGATAAGCTCACGGGTGCGAAGGTGGAACCCAAGCGAGGGCAGGGAATGAAGCCCACCGTTCGCAGAAATGGATCGTCGTCCAGAAAGTTGCTTGAGAAAAACTGATCGCCCCTGGAGCGGAGATTGAAAGAGCTTCCAATGTCGGCAAAGGCGGCGAGGCCGACGACGTTTCCGATTATAGGTATTCGATACTCAAAGTTCCCCAGCAGTTGGGTATCCCCGCCTACAGAAGTAAATGAGCGCGGCAATCCGACGACATTGTTGCCGGTGACTCCGGTAAAAGTCCCTACGTCTGCTACTCCCGCGGGCACTCCTTCAATGGGGGCCGGAACTCCAATCCCGGTAGATGAGATCACGACATTTTGCGAAGTGATGAACGTATCGAGCGGTACAATCGGACTGATCGAGCGAACGTTGTAACCGCGGATTGTAAACTCGTCACCCAGGAAAAAGCGTTCGAAAATTGGCACGCCATCGACGAAGGCCAGAGATTGCGAACTTCTTACTTTGGGCGATATCGCAAAACTGCCTACCGTTCCAGCAAGGATGCGGAACCCAAACACTTCTGGCCGTTCCGATTTCTTCCGCCGCACGGGAAAGTACTGAGTGAAAGACAGCGTCGGTTGATAGGTGCGTACATCGCCACCCAAACCAGCGAGCGCGACAGCCAGCGAGAGTTCACGCCCGGAGGTCGGGTCGACGCTGGCGTTGCGGGTATCGTAACTAAAACTCCCAGTGATCCGGCTCGTGATGATGTTTGGCTGGGCGTAAATCACCGGGATAAAACGATCAGGATCATCGGCTAGGTTAACCTGCGGATCCGTTACGCTGGTTGTTGAAAACTGATACGACGCGCCCACTCGCGAGAATTGGGTGAAAGGTCGTTTACGGTAAAACTCAGAGAGTGGCGCGCTCAAGAAGATGGAGGCGCCGTATGAATCGCGGGTGAACAGGTTCTCCTCGTTGACATTTAGGAAGTCGATTGTTGAACCGGAAAGACCTCGCTGAGCGTCAAAATTTTGAGACAGAAATGTACCTTCACCAAAGAACTTCTGACTGAAAGCAAAGATCGAGAAGCCCGCAGTAACAGGCCGATTCCTGATATAAGGCTCGGTAAACGAAAACTGGAAAGACCGCTGCCTATTTCCCGCGGCCAGGTTAATCGAGAGTATCTCACCGCGCCCCAGGAGATTGTTGGTGGAATATTCGAGTCCAAAGAACGAACCTCCGATGCCGGAAATTCCTCCGTTGAAAGAGATCTGCTGACGGCCGCGTTCCGTTACCTTCAAGTTGATATCGACTGTGGCCTCTTCGTCGTTCGTGCGGAAGTCCGCGTCTTTGTCTTTATCAATCGGCTCGAAGTAACCACTCTGATTCAGTTTGATAACCGAATACTCCCAGGCCGACTGGTTGTAAATATCACCTTCATTAATCAGGACTTCGCGCCGCATAACATTATCGCGCGTGAAGGTGTTGCCCAAAAACTCCAGACGGCGCAGGGTGAATTGCTTTCCTTCCTCGATGGTAACGACGAAGTCAACAATGCCCTCGTTTGGGTTTTGCGGGCTGTCATTAAAGGTTGGACTTGGCTCGGCTGTGTATTCGATAAAACCCTGGGACCCGTATACTTTCTTCAGATTTTCATACAATGCCTTGCCAATCTTCTCACCGTTGGCAATGTCGCCCTTGTTAAGCCCAATAGCCAGACGGATCTGATCCTCAGAGTAAATCGAGTTTCCCTCGATCTTCATCTCCCCAATACGATAGAGCTTACCCTCCGTAATGGGAATAGTGACGCGAAGTCCTTCGTCCACCGAAGAGAGAAATGGCAGCGGGATGAAAAAACCTGTGCGGCGGGGACCCACGCCTTCAACCCGAGGTTCGCCATGTCGCGCCTGAAGATAACCCTTTGAGCGCATGTAGTTGTCCACCAACCGGAGATCAACTTCGAGCTTCTCGCGATCGAGAATGTCCTGGCCCTTGAAGCGACTGATGAGTCCCGCTTCCTTCACATATTTCATGGCGCCGCGAAGCTTGCCATCACTGAAGATGGTGTTGCCTTCAAATTGAACATCCACGACGCGAACGCGATCACCCTCATTGATCACGAACGTGATGGCCCGGGAGGTGGCCGAAACTTCTTCGCCTTGTTCCTCAATGGTGGCGTTTGGATGCCCCCTTGCGGCCAGCAGTTCCTTTAGCACACGGATCGCGTTGCGGACTTTGACCGGATCGTAAATGCTTTCCTTGGAAACCCCTACGCGTCTTTCGCGAAAAGCTTTAAGCACGTCAGACTCCGCCACGCTCTTCAAGCCTTCGAACTGAAGATCTCGGATAATCGGCAGCTCTCTAACCTCGAATATCACGTCGATCCCGCCGCGGGCGCCTTCCGCGGTCAGGACTCGGGTGAAGGTTTTATCGAAAAACCCCAGTGCCAGAATCGCCTGCAAGTCGCGCTGAATCTGCTCTTCATTGAAAGGATCGCCCGCCCGCGTTTGGACGTAATAGAGCACGTCATCCTTTCGCAGCCGACGGTTACCGGTGATATCTACCGATTCGACGAGCCGTTGGTTTGTTGGGGTCTCCAGGGCATTCGCGCGTTCCGGCGCGGCGATTAATGAGGTTAAAAGGAAAATTGCAGTCAGAAGGGTGAGCATAAACACGCGATATGAGTGCATGGGCGCCGATTCCCTCAATGGTTCCTACCGGATCTAAAATACTTCTGAGGAGCTTTATGAGTGAAAATTAATGTTTTCGAAAAAATCAGGCAAAATCGAACACAGGCACGAGAACAAGTATGAAGACCGAAACACTTGGATTCCCAAGTGTCATTGACTCGTTGCCACAGTAGTCCAGCAAAGTCGCGCATTATAGCGGCAAAAAAGTCCAATGTCCAAAGTCATTAACAGCTAATTGACTTTGAACATTGGACTTTTTGCTATTTACCAGCGAACTTCAATGGATCAGCAGAACATCGTCTGGCGCCTCCACCTCCACGGGCCGGTGCGTCAGTTCGCCGCCCTCGACATTAATCTCGATCAGCGACGCTTCGCCGAGTTGCCCTTGGATCATGGCCTCGGAAAGGGGGTCTTCCACGTGCTTTTGTAGCGCGCGGCGAAGAGGGCGGGCGCCGTACGAGCGATCGGCGCAGGTTTTATCCACGATCCAGCGTTTCGCTTCGGGGGTGAGCCGCACTTCAAGCCCGTGCCGGGCCATTGTCTTGTTTATCTGTTCAACCTGAAGCTGAATCACTTCGAGCAGCTCCTCGTCCAATAACTGGTCAAAGATGATGATCTCGTCGAGCCTATTGATAAACTCAGGATTGAAGGTCTGGCGCACCTGGGACATCACCATCTCTTCCATTTTCTCCCGCGATGCTTCGGAAGAGCCCTGGAACCCCATCGTGCCCTTCTTCTGAATGAAGCGGGCCCCTATATTTGAGGTCATAATGATAATAGCGTTCTTGAAGTCGATGGCGTTACCGAGGGCATCGGTGAGCAGTCCATCCTCGAAAACTTGCAGCAAAATGTTGAAGACGTCGGGATGTGCCTTCTCGATTTCATCAAACAGCAGGACGGAATAAGGCGCGCGTTTGATGCGTTCAGTGAGTTGACCGCCCTCTTCGTGTCCCACATATCCCGGTGGAGAACCAATTAACTTGGAGACCGAGTGTTTCTCCATGAACTCCGACATGTCAAAGCGGATCATTGAACGTTCGCTGCCAAACAGGAATTCCGCGAGAGATCGCGCAACTTCGGTCTTGCCCACCCCAGTGGGCCCCAGGAAAAGAAACGAACCCACGGGTCGCATAGGGTTTTTTAAGCCGGCGCGTGATCGACGTATCGCTCGAGCCAGTGCCGAGATTGCCGGGCGCTGGGAAACTACTCGCGTATGCAGTTCGCTTTCAATCCGTAAAAGTTTGCGAGTCTCTTCTTCCTTGAGGGAAGTTATTGGGATACCAGTCCAGCGCGCGATCACCTCCTCGACATCATCGCGAGTAACCTCTGCGGCGACCAACACGTCTTCGTTCGTATCGCGCATTCCTGGAGTTTCATCGAAGGAACGCGACCATTCGGTAAGCTGATTCCAGTCAGCCAGATTACCCTGTTCCCGACGAACGCGAAGCTTTACTCGAGCTCCTGCCTCGTCGATCACATCGATAGCTTTATCCGGGAGAAACCGATCAGGAATGTAGCGATGAGACTGGTAAACCGCGGCTGACAGCGCGTCGTTGGTGTAGCGGACCTGATGGAAGCTCTCGTAGCGTTCACGCACTCCATCCAGAATCTCCACCGCTTCCGCCTCGGAAGGTGGCGGCACCTTAACCGCCTGGAAGCGCCTTTCAAGCGAGCGGTCCTTCTCGATCGACTTGCGAAACTCCGCCGGGGTGGTGGCCCCAATGCATTGAATCTCACCGCGCGACAACGCCGGTTTCAAAATATTCGCCGCATCCAGCGAGCCCTCGGCCGAACCAGCTCCCACGAGTGTATGCAGTTCATCGATAAATACAATGTATTGAGGGTTCTCGATCAACTCCCGCATGATTAGCTTCAAACGCTCTTCAAACTGCCCGCGATACTTCGTGCCGGCCACGATGAGCGATAGATCGAGTGAAAGGATGCGCTTGTTCTCGAGGAATGAAGGAACGTCGCAATGGACGATCCGCTGGGCAAGGCCTTCTACGATAGCCGTTTTTCCTACGCCGGGTTCACCGATTAGAACGGGATTGTTCTTAGTGCGGCGGCAAAGTATTTGCACGACACGCTCTATTTCTGCTTCCCGCCCGATCAATGGATCAAGTTTGTCGTTGGCCGCATCCTCAGTGAGATCCCGGGAAAACTCGACCAGGTGAGGTGTGTCCTTCTTCTGCGCAGCGCGAGTGTCCGTTCCTGACTGCCGCGCTATTTCGTCACGCACAGCGTTTAGTCGGAGACCACGTTCGTAAAGAATTTCAGCGGCCATTGAGCGCTCTTCCCTTAAAAGTCCGAGTAGGAGATGCTCAGTGCCGATGTGCCGATGCTGAAGCCGGTCGCTCTCTTCATGAGCGTAGGCGAGCACTCGTTTCGTTTCTGGGGCCAGGGGTAATTCAACAGAAGTGGAAATCTTTTCCCGCAAAAGAGTACGACCTTCTATCTCCTTGCGAATAGACTCAATTGAAACCTGCGCGCGCGGAAAGATGCGCCCGGTCAGAGTCTTGTCTTCGCGCATCAGTCCCAATAGCAGATGTTCCGGCTCGATTGCCGGCGCTCCGAATTGAGAAGCCTCGTAGCGCGCGAAGAAAATTACGCGTCGCGCTTTTTCGGTGTAACGTTCAAACATTGGTCTTCCCGAAAATTCCTTCTATGAGTACCGTGCCGGGCGGAAGGAACTAACCGCCCGGCACGTGGCCGCATTATAACCCATGAAGGAGGGCGCAAGAAATCATTGTTGGTTTCAACATGATAAAAGTCCTAAACCGGACAAGTATTTCAGACCCCTCAACATTCAAGCAGTCTTCCCTCTTTTAGAACCAGAATGCGGTCGCAGAGTTGTGCCAACCGTTGATTGTGTGTGGCCAGCAGCACAATCGCGCCCCGGCTACGTGCGTAGGCAACGAGCGTTTCGCCAATCTCTTCAGCAAAAGCCGTGTCCAAATTGCCTGTAGGCTCATCCGCTATAACCAGCGGGGGCTGGGTAATTAATGCCCGGCAAACAGCAACCCTCTGCTGCTCACCACCGGAAAGGTGTCCCACGGGGTGGGCGACCCGGCTGCCGAGGGCAAGGTTTTCCAGGGACTGAACTGCCTGAGTCATAGCTTCGCGGCGGCTTCGTCGGGCAATCATCAGGGGCAAGGCCACATTTTCGGCAGCGTTCAGATCGGAAAGCAGGTGGTGAAACTGGAAAACGAGGCCGATGTGGTTCCTGCGAAACCTGGCCAGCATTGCGGGTGAAGCGTGGTCAACTTCAAAAGGACCGAGGATAATTCGCCCCTGATCGGGCTCTTCGAGTCCACCGACTAAATGCAGCAACGTCGACTTGCCCGCCCCTGACGCACCGATGATAGCCACCGCCTCGCCCGCGCCTGCGCTAAAGGAAACTCCCCGCAGTACCTCAAGTCTTTCGCCCGCGGGGGAAGAAAAACTCTTACGCAGATCCGTTACCGACAGTCCAAAGTCCAAAGTCCAAAGTCCAAAGTCCTGACTAATCGGCATCTCGAAGCATCTCCACAGGCCGGACCCGCGCCGCAGCCCGAGCAGGGTAGATGGTTGCCGTCCAGCTTAGAAGAAAGGCCACCAGGGCCGCCAAAAAGATATCGCTGGCTTGCGGGTGGAATGGCACGTTGGTGATCGAATAAACATCGCCCGGCAAACTGACGAGTTGGTACCGGTTGCCCACCAGACACGCAGCGATGCCGAGGAATACGCCCAAAACTGCGCCGACGGCTCCAATGATGGCGCCTTCAATCATGAAAATTGCGCTAATGCTTTTGCTGCCCGCGCCGATCGCACAGAGTATTCCGATGTCCCGACGCCGCTCCACTACAACCAGGATCAGTGTGGTTGTGATATTCAGAGTGGCCATCAGAATTATTAGCGCAATAATGAACATCCCCATCCGACGTTCGAGCGCCAGTGCATTAAAAAGAGGTTGGTTGGCTTCCTCCCAATCGACAGTCGTGTAGGAGCTTCCCAAACTGGCGTGGATACTCGCGGCGACGCGCCTGGCATCGTAGATATCCCGGAGCTGTAAGCTGATCACGGACGCAGACTGAGGCGCTCCGGAGAATTCGGAAGCTATGTCGAGCGGCAGATATATCCAAGTCGAGTCGTATTCAAAAAGTCCTGAACGAAAGATCCCGGTTACGCGCGCATTTCGCTTGACTGGATCCAGGGGACCCGAATTCCTGTTAGCCGATATGATCTCCGCGAGCTCGCCCACGCGGAGCCCTGTTCGTATTGCCAGTTCCGAACCAATGAGAACGCCGGGCAAATCCTCGGCTTTGGTATTGCCCTCAACGATTGCTGCCACGGACCCTTCGATGACTGAATCTTTGACTTCATTGAGCGCCTGCTCCGAGTCTTTATCCAGACCGCGAAGCACGGCGTAAGCAGCACCTCCAGGGCCGAGCAGCATGGCGCCGTCGTAGCTTGTGGCGGCGACACTATGAACGCCAGGAATTGTTTTGATCCGTGCTGAGAGGCTTCGGTAGTCACTGATGGGCCGGCCGTCGGCACGAATAACATTCATGTGAGCGGTCCCGCGCAGTATCTTTTCGCGCATCTCGTCCCGAAAACCGTTGGCTAAAGCGAGCGCCACAATTAGCGCTGAAACGCCTATGCCAATTCCCAGGATGGCGACAACTGAGGTAACCCGCGCCAACCGCTTTTTGCGGCGCGATCGGAGATAACGTAAAGCGAGAAATAGTTCGTAGGGCATTGCAATTAAACGGCGCTGAAGGGGTCAGGACAGGGCGCGAAACTCTGGCCCCTGCAGAGACCGTCGGTAGTGGGGTCGCATGATAAACATCTCACCCCTGACGGGGTGAAAACGAATGCATCTGGTCTCGAAGATTCCTACGCGCGTCCGGGGAGACACTTTTTTGTATCTTCCGGTCTGTTTTCCGGCAGCAGCCTCTTGAGGTCGGGAGCGTCAGTGGCGCTGGTGTCTGTTGCCGGCATCAACTCGTAGATAGTTTCGGTTAAACGCTGGAAGCGAAAACGCTTTTCGAGATCGACGATTACTGGAATTTCACGGCGCTGCCAGCCACACGGCAACCACCACCGCGGATCAGCGTCAATAAAAACTCGGCGTCCTTGTTTCAGATATTCCTCGATGATCGGAGCGAGGTTGTCTCCCGGCCAGCCGCCGCCGGTACCGATGGTTTCCCAATTGCCGGCGCCAATCGCTTTCCAATAGATGACGGCGATCGTTTGAGAACCGGAAATCATGACTGCGTCGCGCGGCACGTTTAACAGTTGCCGGCGATACTCTTTGCTCATCGCCCGCCTCTCGATGAATTCCTGGCTGATCGGTCGGACTAAGAGGCCGAATACCATTGCCAGCCCTAAAAGTACCGCAAGACACGAAGCGAAGGCCAAACGCGCGCTCCCCAGAAGGCGTGCTAGTACGCGAATCAGGTAATCAGCGGTTAGCGGGGCCAACGCCGGCAGACCAGTTAAGAAATAGCGCCAGTTGATCGTTGTGCTGTAGTTCAGAAAGAGTAATAGGTCGGCAAACAAACCCATCATCCCGAGCAGCAGAAGTGGCGAGAGCTTGCGTTGACGCCATTCCCGGACGGCAGCGAAAGGAAGCGCCAGAAATATCAGAGGCGCGCTGATGAAAAAGTACATCACATAAGGCACAACGTTCCTGATGCTGACCGGGTGGATCTCGGATTCCTGGCGCATGGACTCGCGCCAACCGAACCAAACCGTCCGATAGTGCGAATCCGTGAGAAACCAGTAACCAAACCAACCTATTGCCAGTATGAGAAATGTGACAAACGAGAGTGCGACCAGACCCAGCTCACGCCGGCGAAGTTTCCATCCCAGAGCAAACGGCGCCAACGCCAGCCATACCGCATAAAACCCCATTGTCTCGCGGAGATTAACTCCCAGCCCCAGCAGAGCGGCGCCGATTACCAGCAGCGAGGTTCGGCGCTGTTGCATCCCGCGCAGATGAATGATCAAAGCGAGCGCAAGTAATAAAACGGAAGGCACGTCTGTCATCACCTGCCCGCCATAAAGAATGAATACCGGAGAGAAGACTACAAAGAGCGCGGCCAGAGTGGATGAATAGAGAGAACCCGCGACCTCTCGGGCCAACTTCCAGCAGGCCACCACAGCCAGAGGCGCCTGGGCCACCACCGCGTATTTAAAGATCAGGTAGGCCTGCTCCGGCGGCACATTAAAAAGCGCATGGAGCAACTGGTAGAGCGCGTGATTGCCGAAGATAAAAAGATTACGGCCCAGGGCCATCGAGGAGGGATACCCAGCCAGTGAGAGGATCGTGTAGTCAATACCATCCCAGTCTCCAATGAAGGGATCAGTGAAGTAGAGCGTTAGCGCCATAGAAATTAGCGCCGGGGGAAGCCACCAGAACCATGCGGCCCAAAAAGACTGCAGGGGCACAGCATGCCGTGCCCCTGCCACTGATTTGTGGTTGTTATTAACGTTAGCCGTTTCCGGCGTGCTTGTCGTTCGGTGGGTTTGATTCAACGAGTTGAGTCTCAGCCGACGGTTCCGGCCTTTTCACCATCTTCACGCGATTGCCCTGCGCATTGTACTCAACTTCATCCATGATGTTGTAGATAAGCAACACTCCCCGACCAGAGGATTTAAAGAGGTTATCCGGATCACACGGATCGGGAATGTCCTTGACGTTGAAACCTTCTCCTTCGTCTTCCACTGTGAAACTGGCTTCTTTGCGTGTCAGCTCGGCAGTGACGCGGACGAGCTTTGCGGGGTCGTTTTTATTACCGTGCTTCACTGCATTTACAAAGGCTTCGTCCAGGGCGATGAAGAGATTGGATCTCTCCGGCTTAATCAAACCGAGTTTGGCCACCCGCTCGATTAGATATTGCAGCACACCGTTCATCAGCGCCAGGTCGCTGGGTAGTTCAAATTCGATCTTTTCATGAACATGAGGCAGGAGGCTGGGGTCGTTAACATATCGAAGTTTGTGAGAGAGAGTCTGTTCCACAATTTGGCGGAGTTCGTCTTTGTTGTAAGGGAGCCGCAGGTAGTTGGTGGCGCGCATCTTAAAGGCCTTGATCACATTCGGCTGCAGTCCGTTTGGTGAGACGGGAACGAGGAGGTGTTTGCGTTGAAGTTCGCCGACTGCCTGGGCATTGGAATCCGTGTCTTCGGTCAGGTCGCTAATAATCAGATCAAAGTGGTCCAAATCCTCTCGCGCAAGTGCCTCTTCGCGATCGCCGGTAACGGTAACGGCATGGCCCAGGTTTCCGAGAACCCGCTCGAGTATGGCGCGCAGCTCATCGTTATTATCGACGATGAGAATCTTACGTTTCTGCATCCAGTTCCAATCTGACGTAATGTCCGAGGGAGAGAAGGGGAACGCACGGCGGCGCTTCCAAAGATACTGTACGATATTGCGTCGTGCCGCGTTCAAAATATATCAGAAAGGCGGTGATAAAGGGATAAACGAATCAAAAAAGGCGACAAATTGCGAATCGTATGAAATAACTTAAGGGCCCCTTTGAGTTTCAGGCACGGTCGCCGCCGCTCGCCGTTCCGTTTCGGACCAACCAAAAGGCGCGCCCGACACTCTCGGAACCCGCCGTTTTGGTCGAAGTCAATTTGGCTATTGGTTGGTTTGGCATTGAGACAGTATCTACCACGTGAATCACGCCGTTGAACTGCGTTGCCCGCCTCTCAACTTGCTTACTGATGCGCTCGGAAGCTACTCCTCCGGGCCAGAACAGGCAGGTCCGTGAAGGGCGGGAATCTTTTGACTGATCACGGGATAATTTGGTGCTTCATCGATATTGATCTGCGTCCAGTGGGCATAATTCTCAGGCACGTTAGTGTCGGCGAAGATTGCTTCCACGGGACACTCAGGCACACAGGCATCGCAGTCGATGCAGGTGTCGGCATTAATGTAGAGGCGGTCAGGCAATTCGTGAAAGGCCTCAACCGGACACACCGCAGCGCAATCCGTGTACTTGCAGTCAACACATAACTCCACTACCACATAGGTCATAGGGGAAGAATCTCCTTTAGAGAATGGCAAATGTTTATATTTAACGCGGGGAATGTCAACAGAAAACTTACCATGCATCAGATCGGGAAACATACAAAACTCAGGAGTGTCTAATAAGCCAAATAGTTTAGGTATTGCTCTGCAAAGGACAAAGTATGCACCGTGTTTGTCTCGTATCTCTCCGCTGCGATAATGGCGTTCATCGTTGGTGTCGCATCTCACGGTGGCGGCGCAGCGCTTCGCCTTTCGTAGTTGAGAAACTTCGCGATGTTGCGTCGCCGACCGAACTTACCAGACTGTTTATATTAAAGCTCCACGCATGGTGATCTATGGCAAGGTAGCGGATCTGATTGAGGTAATAGTCGAAGCTGGAGCCGATCCGATCGCATTGGTAGTAAGTGGCGTTATATTGACCTCAGGGTCGCCGTCATAGTAGCTACCAACTCCACTTTCGACAACGGTTGCGCGGAAGATTAGGTTCCGATGAAACTCGCTTTGCCCTGTCTTTAGCGCCCGGGTATATAGGTAAGCCAGAAATAGATCACCTGGCCAACCCCAATGAAGAAACCGATTAAGGCGCCAAAGAGCTCAATTTTCTTCAAGTGCTGGGCCGCCACTGAGAGCACCAGCGACTCAAGCTTTTCAATGGGATACTCGGAAACCTTGTTGCGCACCAGGCCACCGACATCAAATTCGGCAATGGCCGTGGGCAGGCGTTCGCGCGCGGCAGTGGTGATTCGCTCAACCAGAGCTGCACTAGCGCGCTTTACCGAGTGATCCGAAACGTGATCTCCCAGCCGGCCAATCGGCGCTATCAGCAACCGCTCGATCTGCGTCGTCGTGACTGAGTTGATGGTCCGTGCAGTATCATCGTGCGACAGGATCGCGAGCAGGCTTGCAGTAAGAAAGTTCTTGAGACGCGTCGCGGAATCAGGGTTGATTCTCTTAAGCGCTGCTTCCAGCGTTTGAAAGCGCAAACTTGCCAGCGCATCTTTAACATAGGCGGAAACCGATTGCATCAGTTCCGGACTTTGGGCGAGATCGAGAATTCGATCCGCCACTTGTGTCTTCATTAATTCGAACTTCTCCGGCTCTATCTGTCCAATAATTTCATTCAGCGGACGTTGGAGTAGACTGTCGATAGTCGAATTCAGGAACGCTTCAGCTTCCTGCGCGAACGCCGGACCGCGCAAATATTCTTCCACCCGCCTGGGCAGCGTCTTATTGATCAACTCATCTACTTCGCTGTGAATACGCTCGCGCGAAATGAAAATCTTCTTGATTAGGGAGAGCTGCTGGTAATAGTCATCGACCTCGCGTTTGATCAGCGTGCCCATCTGTTGCCGAGTGTTTTGGCTGGTCGCAATATCGGCAAGATGATGAACGATGGGCGGGACTTGCTGGTCGAGGCGCTCTTTGATGAAAGCTACGGTTTCTGCCGTGAAGGTATCGGCGAGCGTGGCGTTGCTCCGCGCGAGATCGTCCAGACGTGCCGATATGAACTCCCGCACTTTTCGCTTGAACACTTCTTCGCTAACTAAATTGTGGAAGCGTTCTTCTACAAAGTAAGAAATCTGATCGAGCGCATCATCGCTTAAAGTCGCATCAATTCGGCGCGCCAATAGCTGGTCGATTTGTCGATCCACGAAGCGGGCAATCGCCGCGGCTGTCTCTTCGCTCTTGAGCATCGCAGCAATATATTCGGCCAGGCGATACTGCAAGGCGGAAATCGTGTCGAGTACAGGTGTGCGGGCGCCGGTCGGCAGCGCGTCGATGAAGGATGGGTAAACAGTAGCCAGCAGATCCGCAGTGTAGGAGTTGACGAAATCGTCGATCTTGCGTTGGAAAAAATCTGTCTCGAACAGGGCATTGAAAACTGTCTCCTGAGAAACAAGTTCGTTTCCGACGGCGTTGCCGATGGACTGGGCCAGCCGCTCGCGGTGCCGCGGGATCATTCCTTGCGGCCAGACCGTAATGCCCAGGATCTTAACTGGCTGATACGGATGAAAGAGCATCCAGATCGCCAGCCAAGCGGCTCCATAGCCGTGAATTGTGGCAATCACGACGATGGCAATGCCGATTAATAACTTGAATGTGAAGGGATCGATGACTAAACCCGTGAATCGTAAATCGTAAATCGTGAATCGTAAATCGTGACTTGTTAATGGGGGATTTAAGTTGTCTGAAAGCTGGACAGAGTACATTCTGTCACAACTAGACTTAATCCTTCCATTTACGATTTACGATTCACGATTTACGTTTCCACCGGGTGTCCGGCGTTGATCCAGGCGCTGGTGCCGCCGGTTACGTTTAGGAGATGGGCGAAGCCGTGTTGCTGCAGGATGCTGGTCGCGGCGCTGGAGCGGTAACCGCCAGCGCAGATCACCGCGGTGAGGCGTGAAGGTTCGAGCTCTAAGACCGGGACCCGCTCTTTCAGATTAGAGAGTGGTTCAGGAATGGCCCCGGGCACATGACCGCTGTTGTACTCCGGAAGACGACGCACGTCGAGCACCTGGAGATCGGTCTGCCTGGCAATCAAATCTTTCAATTGATCGACCGTGATTTGTTGCACTGCCGCCACTTTCAGACCAGCCGCGCGCCAGGCGTCCATGCCGCCGCTTAAGTAACTGTGCGCGTTCTCAATTCCCACGCGCGCCAGCCGCGTCTGAGCCTCGTCCACGTTTGCTTCCGAGTCGGCGACGATGATGATGGGACTTTGCAGGGAGATCAGAGAGGCCGCCCAAATCGCAAACTGCCCGCCTAGAGCTATATTGATTGAATCTGGAACATGGGCGGCGCCAAACTCCGCTGCAGAACGAACATCAAGAACCACGTGACCCTGGGAGATCAATGCGGCGACTTCCAACGGGGAAACAGCCGCGGGCTTTGGCAGCGCAGCCAGGGGGACCGCACCCTTTCGGTTAATCTCCGCATCTTGCGAAAAATATGCCGGGGCTGCGGGCAGATCGGATGTCATCATGCGAATGAACTCATCTTTCGACATCGGCTTGAGCGCGTAGTTGAATTTCTTTTGCTCGCCTATGGTCGAAGAAGTTTGCCTTGAGATGTTGCGTCCGCACATGGATCCGGCGCCGTGTGCCGGATAAACCTCGACCTCATCTGAAAGCTGCAACAATTTCTGATGCAGACTGTCGTACATCATTCCGGCCATCATCTGTGGCGTGTAGCCTTTCCCGCCCGCAAGATCGGGACGACCCACATCGCCGACGAAGAGCGTGTCGCCGGTAAGTACTTTTTGCGGCCATGGCGAAACTGCCGTGTCCATGACCAGCACCGAGACGCTTTCCGGTGTATGGCCGGGAGTTTCCATTATTCGGAGCACAACCTGGCCGACTGCAATTTCGTCGCCCTCTCTGACTGCGCGATGCGGGAACGTGGCTTCCGCTTTTTCGCTGAAGACGATTTCAGCGCCGGTGCGAGCAGCAAGCTCTCGATGGCCGCTCACGAAATCCGCATGCAGGTGAGTTTCGATTACATACTTGATCTTTAAATCATTCGCTTCGGCTTCTTTAATGTATTGGTCCACGTCGCGCTGAGGATCCACCACGGCAGCTTCACCCTCCGATCCGATCAGGTACGAAGCATGTGCGAGACAGCCCAGATAGAATTGTTTGAAATACATAAGTATCGTGCGATCCTCTGAGTGGCCTGTGCCTCACCATTCATTTGCGCCACGAGGTCCAAACAAAGACCCCGGCCAGGCGAGGAAGTGAAGTTTTACCGAATTTGAGGTCTTTTATGCAAGCGAAACAAGCCCGCCGAAAAGCGGGAGGTTGGAGCAGGAGGCAGACTGCCGGACGAGCCGCTCAATACCGAAGCCGAAACGCCAGCACCTAAAAACGATATGGCGTTCACTTATTCGGGTTGCTTAATGGGGTGCGGATTCTAACCCGCGACTTCGGGCAGGCATTTCGATGAGGAAAGCTGGTAATCTTCGGTTAGCGAGTAGGTCCAACCTACTGCCGGCGCGATGCTAAATCGTCATAGCAGCGCGCACATTGGTCTTCTGAGAAACCGATTGTTCTGTGCTACCGGAAGCAGCAGACGAGAGTGGCTTGGTGATGATGTATAGCAATACTTCGCACACTTCGCGCGTGCCCGTTCCGATAATATTTCCCTTCTCATCCCGCAGCGCATAAATCTTGCCGTGAGGGTCTAACGGAAGAATCATAGGTATTGGGCTCATGTTTTTCTCTGCAGGGGGCATTGGGTTGCCAACATCAAACTGCTGAGGCAGTCCTTAGTTCAAGAGGCAGTCCTTAGTTCAATTTGCCAGCGCGCTTTTTTCGTCGAACAGCTCCGGCAACTCCCACTAATCCCGTTCCAATTAGCAACATGCTGACTGGCTCCGGTATTGGTCGGTTAGGGACTCCCACATCGCTGAGCTCTCCATCGGCGCCGACCCGCTGGAAGCGTATGAAGATGGAATTGGAGATCTGTTCTACGGTGAATCCCTCGAAAGCCGCCCCGCTCACTAAGAAACTCGCCTCATCCCCTGGGGTGATTCCCGGAGGCAGCCCAGTGGGCGGATTCCCGCCGGTGAAGTTCCCGCCGGTGATGAACCCGAAGTCGAGCACCGCGCTGCCGAACTCAGGTACGTTACCAAGGGCGGCGTCGCTAAAGTCGAAATCTACGCCGGCCGGTTGAAACGTGACATTCCCACTAAAGCCATTAAGCCCGCTGGAGCTGGCGTTACCGGTAGGTGGCAGGTCGAACCCGATGCCCGTAATTCTGGCATCGAAAGGCGACGTGTTGATGATGGTGAAGGTCAGGGTGTTAGTATCAGGGTTGAACGTAAGATTAACAGTAGCGGTGGCCAAACTACCGTTGGAATTCCCGACGATTGTGATCGTATCGGCCTTCACTGTCACACTAATGAACAAGCAAAGCGCGAATGAAATTACAAGTTTGTGAAAAACTCTAACTGGTCGCATTGATCCTCCGCTGTCATCTCAACAAGATTTTTATTCACGTAATCTGGTTTGGTAATTTTGCCGGGCCAGCTCAGACTGACTAATCTGTGGGATATCAAGAAGCCGTGACCGGGGTCTTGAAAGCCACTGCTTCCCTAATTGGAAACAGGCAATGAGACTTGGTTTCCAGATAAAGCAGGCAGGTAAAGGGTTTTAATGAGGGCAGGAGTACTAAGAGTTTCTATAACTCGACGGTCCCGGTCTGGTTTTCACGCGCCAGGCGATAAAACTCCCGCGCCGGCTTCAAAGGGCGCAGCATCCAATAAGGCCGGCGCGTCCCATCGGGTGAGTGCGTATCGGCAGGTCGCGTGATGGCCAGCCATTTCCGGTAAACGTCGCGCGACTTGTTTGTATCCACCGATATGTCGCCGTACTTGTCTCCTTCTCGGGCTTTCTTAACGCGCACGGCCTGGTGCCAGCAGTGCATTCCCGAAACGGGATCGGGATGAACCGGAAACGTCAAATTCTGATGCACGCCCACATCGCTCCACCAAATGCGCAGCGTGTCAGGATCGCTTGACTGGTAAGCCTCGACACCCTTCTCGCGTTGCAAACCCCATTCAGTGTTTTGATGATCTAGTTTGACGGTGGCCATCATCTGCCGCGCTCCCTGCTCATGAGTTTTCCAGCGGCCCATGTGATGACTACAGGCGACCACCTCAGGACGGATCCCTTCGGTCACCCACGCATGCACCACAAAGTAGCCAATCTCCGTCTCCACGCGAACGAGGTCGCCCGTGCCAACTCCGATGCGCTTCGCAAAAGAAGGATGAATCCACAATGGATTCGTATGCGCAATCTCGTTCAACCACTTGGCATTCGAGCTGCGCGTATGGATCTGCATCGCGAGCCGGAACGTGGAAATAAGAACACTCTGATCCGAGGCCATGTTTTCAGGATGCACGTGGCTGCGAATGTAAGTGGGAATAGCAACTTCCTGCCAACCCCAATCGGCGAGTGTGCGCGAAAAGAACTCGAGCCTGCCACTGGGTGTAGGAAACCCGCGTTTGACTGTCCCATCGATATTCACCCCAACAAACCTCCGGCCTTCCGGATCAGGATCAATAGTTGGCAAAGGGACGATGTTTGCCGAAGCAGGTTTAGGAGTCGCTGTATAGACACGTCCAAACTGATCCTGACGCCCATCTTCGATTTCTTCGGGTGGGATCGTTTCTTCATAAAGCGCGCCGACCTTGCTGGCAATTTCAAAAGCACCGTAGCGCCGCATGTATTCCAGCGGCTTCAAACCCTCGGCCGCAGCTCTCTGCGGCAGTCCGGGAACGGAATTCTCAAAAATCCATTCGTAGTATTCGTCCACAGTCAGCCGCTCACCCGGATTTTTCTTTGACTCCACATACTGGCGAATTCCTAACCGCCCGTCCGGATCTATTCTCCAGCTCAGTTCGAGCCAGAATTCATTCTCTTCCCAGACCTCGCCGGGATTCACTTCGCGAGTGTCGCCGATTTCTTCTCCCAAACGCTCGCGTGCGGCCTTCATCACGGGTTGGCGAAAACCGAGCCATTGAGAGTCGTGAGTTTCGTAGGAGTGAATGTCGTGACGCTCAGAGCCGAGACCCATCGGCAGAATGTAATCGGCGAAGTAAGACGTCTCGTTCCAGACTGGAGTGAGGGCGACGTGACAGCCAATCAGATCTTCATCCGTGAGCGCTTCGATCCAGGAGAAGCCATCGGGATTGGTCCAAACCGGGTTGTAGACTCGGGTGAAGTAAACATCCAGCTTCGCGCGGCCGTCTTTCAAGAAATGCGGCAGCAGGAAAGAAAGCTCGTTCATGGAAAGCGGGTACTCTCGGGGCCAGGTGATCTCATTCCACATCTTTGGATGCGGTGGTGTATAGATTGGCCTGGGCACGAACTTGTTCCAGGCATTGGGAAACACGCTGCCCTCCGTTGCAATGGCGCCCATCAGGGCGTTAAGCATGAAAAGGCTTCGGGCCACTTGCCATCCGCCGCTGTTGCCGGAAGAGGCGCTGCGCCAGTTATGCGTGCTCAGTCGCGTTCCGGCAGTTGCCACGCACTTCGCAACTTCTTCCAGTTGCCGCGGATCCACGCCCGATTCCTTCCCGGCAAACTCGAAGGTGTACTCCTGATAGAGTTCTTTCAAAATCTCCTCGAAGTCTTCGAAGGTCGCCTCGACTTCCGTCTGCTCAGGCGAGAGATACTCTTCCCAGTTCCACCAGCGCCGTACGAATTCGCGATTGTAGAGATTGTTCTGAATCAGGTAGTTTGCGATCGCCAGCAGGATTGCCGCTTCCGAACCAGGAATCGGGGAGACCCAATGGTCGGCATGGGTAGCTGTGTTTGAAAGTCGTGTGTCAAATACGATTAACTTCGCGCCATTAGTTTTGCCTTCGATTACTCGTTGTGCATGTGGATTGAAATAGTGTCCCGACTCCAGATGCGCGCTGATTAGAAAAATGACTTTGGCGTTGGCGTGATCGGGACTGGGACGATCGAGACCCATCCAGAGTTGATAGCCTTCTCGGCTGCTTGATGAGCAAATGTTTGTATGAGAGTTGTGGCCGTCGATGCCCCAGGCGGCAAGTATGCGTTCAGTAAAACCATCTTCGCCCGGACGTCCGACGTGATACATGATCTCTTTCCGGCGATCTTCAACAATTGCTTTTCGTATTCGACCGGCTAATTCGTCCAGCACTTCATTCCAACTCACACGCTCCCATTTTCCTTCGCCTCGTTTACCTGTGCGTTTGAGCGGATAGAGAATGCGATCGGGATCGGTAATCTGATTCAGCGTCGCTGGACCCTTGGCGCAATTCCGGCCACGTGAGCCCGGATGCTCTGGATTGCCTTCGAACTTCTGTACCTTGCCGGTGGCTTTGTCGATGTAGGCGAGCAGCCCACAAGCGGATTCACAGTTGAAGCAGGTGGTGGGGACAAGGGTGTAGCGCCGCTCTTTGCGCCGCGGCCACGCCTGGGGATCAAGCTCGACCCAATCATCCCAACGCTCCTTTGGTGGATAGGCCGCAAGATGAATCCGGCTCGCGCCCGGATAAAACGTCTCGCCGCGAGCTTCAGTCTCCTCGCGGGAAACGCCAACAACAGGTTGCTCGTCCAGATTCATATAGTTATGCTGAGACTATGATGATGGAGGTCTTACCCTTAGGGCCTCCTTTAACTGCCCAAGAAACATTGCTCGTCGTGGTCTCTTCCATGACATTTTTGCGCTTCGACTTCATACCGCGCACAACTATCACTTTACCAAGTTACGCCAAAGCATCAAATCCCAACGCGAATTCAATCGCCGTGCGCACCTCGCGCATGCGCTCAGGCGATAGCTCAGTAATGAGATTGCCGAGCTGGGCCCTTTGAATCGTTTGCATGTTGTCTGTATTGACGACGCATTCGGCTAAGACGCCATCCTCCCCCGGAGTAAGCAAGACTTCGGAGGCAGCTCTCCGAATCGTCGTTGTAATCTGGGCAACCGTTATACCGGTAAGATAGGGGATGGCAGAAGTACGAGTTAGGATCAAAACTGGGCGGCGCTTATCAGGAGCACGGAACGTGTACCAGTAAACATCGCCCTGCTTCATGGCTCTCCCCACTCCTGTTCATCCTGCCATTCCGCGATTTCCTCAGGCTGCTGGGGATGGGCCATGTAGCCTCGGGCATGCTGTCGTTCCTTGGCGATTATCTCGCGCTGCTGCAGAGCCCTTTCCAAAGCAACTCTCATGAAATCAGAAGGCGTCATCTGCAAGGCGTTAGTGGCCCGATTCACTTCAGCCAATAGCGATTCGTCGATCGTCAGTTGGATGGTTTCCATGTCTTCAGTCTAACATGCGTGGTCAACTATGCAGCACTGCTTTGTATCTGAGGTAAACAGTGTTTCATGGTGACCCTTATCTGTCACTTTAGTCAATTGAAGATATCATCCACCGGCATCGTCCAACCCGGCAATGCGGGTTCGGCTTCGGCGATCTTACTGGCGCGATAGACCGCTAGATTCTCTGCATCGCCAGCGCGGTAAACGCGAACGAGTTTGTCTCTTAGCACGTCCACGTCCCAGACGACCAGCGTTCCGGCGGCAAAGTAGTCGGCGCGCTTTTGGGCCATGCGTGCTTCTGCTTTAAGGCCGTAATCGTCGTTGCTGCGGACTTCGACAGCGAAGACTGGCGCGCCTTCGAGAAACAACCCACCTCTCAGTTCGCCTTTGTAAAAAGCAGCATCGGGACTGAATGAACGACGGTTAGGAAGGTCGACGATGAAGCCGACGTTGTTAGGGAAGGCATATCCGCCTCCGACACGCTTCTCGTACTCGTGCAGACTAATGTAGATCTCGCCGGCAGCGCGGCCGGGTACTCCTCCGGTGGGGGACATAAGTACCAACTGTTCATTGACGAGTTCCGCTTTCCCGTTTTCAGGGACGCGGTAGAGGTCGTCGATTGTGGCTTCTGTTTTAGCGGTCATTGCTCAGCCATCAGTTTGGTGTGAGAACATATTACCCCTGTGGTGAGGACTCAGCCATTCATTGAACTATTTATTCTGTCGCGACCCCTGCTTCCTTCATCACAAAGGTGGGGGTTCGCGGTTCGCCTCGGAAGAAGTCATCATTCTTTCCCACAGTTATTGCCCAGCGATGAATCCAGGTGATCCCGCCAGGCCCAACATACGTGTCGGGAGAGGTGTAGGCCTTATCTGTGAGCGCCTCATCGAGGGAGATGAACTCATAGCCGCGCTTCTTGATCATCCGAGCCAGCTTGTCGAAGTAGTCGGCGTTCAGCGCGTTGGCGTGGAGTAGCAGCACCTGCTTCATCTCATAACCGAACAGCGCCATCGATTGCTGCTCGAAGTAAGCAAACTTTTTCTCCATGTAAGGAATGTAAGCTTCCGCCACGCGCTTCGCCATTTTCCTGTCACCTCGCACCAGGGCCTTCTCATAAGCCCGAGCGAAGATCCATTCGGAGTTATCGATGGTTACCGGCGCAATCAGATAACCACGTGCCGCTAGAAATTTTTCAAATTCGCGCTTGGTCTCGATGTTGTCCCCGGAATGCAGAAACGGATGACGAAAATAACGCAACGCCCGCCCCTTAGCTGTAAGCAGCCTGCTGGTAACTTCCTCACCGCGAATCACGTCCTGTTTAAAAGTATCGAGCGGGGTGCGATGAAGATCGGGATGGGAAAAGGTGTGATTGCCTAGTTCCAGGTTTGCATCGAGCCACATCCGTAGGAACGCGACCTTCCCTTCGTCTCTCTGGCCGTTGGTCAGGAGCTTATTCTCGTTTACGAATCCGATCGCCGGAACTTGATGCGATTTAATGGCGTGGAGCAGTTTGCGAGTGATGGTCCGCTGAGCTGCCAGGTCATGACGCAAGGATATAACCGGGAGATCATCAATCGTGACGGCTACGCTCCTCGGCCCAACTGGGATAAGTTCTTGAGCATCAACGCTGACTGTTGCGAATGAGACAGTCAGGAGAACAAGAGCCAGGATTCTTCTACTCATGAGAGTTTAAGCCTTAGTTCACCTGTCATTGTTCTTCGTTCCGTCCTCGCACGTCTCGATCCATTAGTTCTGACAGCCTGTCCAGTCTCTGATCGATAGCCTCGCCCCTTTCTGCGGACTCTTGGAGATGCCGGTCAAACTCCCCTCGCGAGGCGGCGAGGCGAGCGTCAAGGTCTGCCTTATCTGCGGCGCGCCGAGCGTCGAAGTCCGCTTTATCTGCGGCGCGCCGAGCGTCAAAGACCGTCCTATCTGCAGCGAGACGAGCATAAAAGTCTTCGCTCTGGGCCTGTAGATAAGCGTGTAAGCCTTCGATTTGCATTTTCAAGTGTTCATCGAAGGTGTCCATTCGTTTCTCCGCGGTATCCATTCGCTCGTCTGCGTTGCGAGCAAGTTCGGCAAGGGTGACGAAAGCCTGTTCCAAGCGAACGATCCGCTGTTCGTCATTCTGCAAACGCAACGAGTATTCTGCTTGCTGCTCAACGATGAACCGCATGGTGGACTGCATTTGTTCAAAGCTCATTGGTGATTCCTTTCGTGAGGTCGTTTTTCTTTATTCTTGAGTCAAAGCTGTAAGCTTAAACTAATGCCGGTATTCTCGCGAGGCTACTCGTGATTTCATTCGCTCCCAGCGCTCAAGCTAGCGGCACTGATTGCCCCGCTTGCACATAGGCGTTCTCGTAAAGCATTAAGCCAATTAACGCCATCGGCGCGCCGCCCACTCCAAACGATGTGCTGATAACTTCAAATAACGCCAGCCAGGGAATCAGACCGCCGAGAATTGAGAGCACGAGGCCAACCCAGAAGTCACTCTGGTAGCGTCCCCTCACCATCTCCCAAACCGCCAACCGAGCATGGGCGGTCGCATGCGTTAGTGAAACTTCGCCCCAGATCATGAGCACATGCAACAAACTCGTGATGGCGAGGATCCAGAGCAAAGGCAGGGCAACTCCGCGATCAAGCTGCGTGGCCGGCTCCAGGCGAACTGCGAAAGGTAAGAGTGCCGCGGAGCCAACCAACAGCGACTGGACCATCAGGTGCGGTGGCAGCAAAGGATTTTGCCACATGTCGCGCGCCTTCGCCTGGGCAAACAAGTAAGCGGTGTAGACCGCGGTCAGAACCGCGAGGGGAAGTCCCGGAATCATCAGCCAGCGATGTAGGGAATACGCTGCGAACCAACTCGCGGCAAAGTGGACAGCCAGGACGAGTGTATAGCCGGCAATAATGAATGCACCCTTGACCAGCCAACTGCGCCACTGCGGTCGCGTGAAAATCATGTGAAAGCGTTCCGGGTGTTCCAGGTCCAGAATCAGCAAGCCGCCCGTTGCCGCCAGAAAGGTCCCCGCCAGCACCGGCGCTATCCACACCCAGATCGTGCTCTCCGGTCGCAGGAAGCCGAATAGGACCAGTAACAAGGGAATTAGGTAAGCTCCTGCGGCGATCCCTTTGGTCCAGGTGTAAAGACTGACCTTCCAGTCCCAGGGTATTGAGTGGGCAACGTCATACGAGAGTAGCGCCGCCGCCGAGCTGTTGTTGTAATTCGGATTTCCCGACACCACGTGCGCACTGTCTTGCTGTTGCTCGCTCCACATGAAGAGTCCGGCTTCAGGACGCCGTGCGGCGAGTGGATCGAGGGTTGCCTGATGGGCTCCTTTGTAGAAAAGCTTGGGCAGAGTGTCCTTTTCGGGACGCCGCACCGTTACCGGTTCCCGATGAACGATCTGAGCGACATAAGAATCTGAATCATTCATATCGCCAATGAGGATTGCCTGGGTGGGACAAACAACCACGCACGCCGGTTCGAGTCCCATGTCGATGCGGTGAGCACAGAAATTACACTTCTCAGCCGAGTGATCTTCCGGGTTGATAAAAATAGCGTCGTACGGACAAGCGGCTATGCATGCTTTGCAACCGATGCAAATCGACTTGTCGAAATCGACAATGCCATCCGCGCGTTTAAACATCGCGGTAGTTGGACAAGCGGTGACGCAGGGGGCATGGGCGCACTGATTACAACGAGTCACTTGATGCGCGCGCCGAGTGTGGGGGAACACACCAATATCAACATGCTTAACGTAAGTGCGGGTCACCGAAAGCGGCACCAGATTCTCAGACTTGCAGGCCGTCGTACACGCATGACAGCCGATACAACGGGTGTTGTCGATGACCTTGGACCATTTCACGGGTTGAGATTGGAACTCGGACTGTGGTTCCTCGAGCATTGATTCTCCGCCTTATGATTTTTAGCCTGCCAGAACGGCGAGCGAGCGACCCGGTGTGATCTGGGAGGCTAGCTTGTCAGAACGGCGAGCGGTAGCGACCCGGTGTGATCTGGGAGGCTAGCTTGTCAGAACGGCGAGCGGTAGCTACCGGGTGTGATCTGGGAGGCTAGCTGTCAGAACGGCGAGCGGTAGCGACCCGGTCTTACTGAGCGACTATCAAACCCTCTACTATCAGCGAACCTCAATCAAAACCCGGACGCTTGCTTCCCAGTTAAGACCGTGGTCGCTGGCGTTCTGCCTGCTTCTGGCGAGGGCAGACTATATCACGCAGGGCGGTCATGGCACTTCTCCGTGTAAAAGATGTCTGGCACTTGATAGTTAAACTCTAAAACTTCCGGACTCAAATGAACCAGCACTGAACTGCGGCGCTCATTGACAAAAAAGGGCCGGCGTAAGAAATTAGCCCTGGTTTGAGTTTCGTGCCCAATCGCACATCAAGTTAATAACTGTATCGGTACTTGGAGGCTAATAATGCGTCTTCTTATTTCATTTGCGCTTGCGAGCGTGGCTCCATTTGCGCTGATTGCTTGTAACCCGGCGGATTCGCCAACCAGAATGGCTTCAAGCTCGACCCCGGCCCCGGCGGCGACGACTGCCAAGCCTAATGCCACTCCCTCTCAAAAGCTGCCTGCTGACGGCGTGCGTCGCATCACCACGGCTGAACTGCAGGAGTTGCTCAGCAATGGCCAGGCGTTTGTAGTTGATGTGCGCAACGAGGAATCGTACAAACTGGGTCATATTCCGGGCGCGAAGCTAATTCCGCATACCGAAGTGGCGGGGCGCTCCAAGGAAGTACCGCGTGACAAGACAATTGTCACGTACTGCTCTTGACCAAACGAACATACGAGCGCCGGTGCGGTGCTAGACCTCAGAAAAAAAGGTATTGAAAACGCGGGGGCGTTGCTCGGTGGAATGGATGCGTGGAAAAAAGCAGGGCTGCCGGTGAATAAGCTTCAGTAAGGCAGTCGGCAGGGGCAGGAGGAACATTGTCCATTTGTCATTATTTGTTAATGTCGATCAATTCCTACGAATCTTAGCCCACCACACACACGCGCAGCCGAGCTGTCGGTTACCGGACCAGTCACTACACGCCTGGACGAAACGCCAACTGAGTCATCCTAATGAGGGAGGGCGGTGATCTCCCAGCAAAGGTTTGAAACAATGTCCCTATACGGCTCAGCAAGGTTAGAAGGTACGGCCCGTTACCACGACCGCTTCAAGGAGCAGGCCGCTGAAAACCACTTCCGTAATGAACAGAACCTCTGGTTATCGTCGATCGGCATCGGCACCTATCTGGGTGATGCAGACGACACTACTGACGCGAAATACACCGAAGCAGTTGTGCGAGCTGTGGAGCTCGGGGCCAATGTAATCGACACCGCGGCAAACTACCGCTTTCAGAGAAGCGAGCGCTCCATCGGAAAGGCCCTGGGTGAGCTGACCAACACCAAGGGATTCGCGCGCGAGGAAGTTCTGATCTGCACGAAAGGCGGTTACCTGCCCTTCGACGGTGAGCCGCCAAGGGATGTGCGCGGATATATTGAAGAGACATTCGTCCGCCCAGGTATCGCACGCCCCGAGGATTTCGCAGGGGGCAGCCATTGCATGACGCCGGGTTACTTGCAGAATCAACTAGAGCAGTCGCTCCGCAACATGAATGTCGAATGCGTCGACGTTTATTACGTCCACAATCCTGAATCACAACTCGAAGCTGTTTCGGGAGAAGAGTTCTACTCGAGACTGCGAGCAGCTTTTGAACAACTTGAACAGAACGTCGCGCAGGGCGAAATCAAGATGTATGGCGTGGCTACCTGGAACGGCTTTCGCGTGCCCTCAGAAGCGCGCGGGTATCATTCCTTGCAGCGTATGGTGGAGGTGGCCCGCGAGGTTGGGGGAGAGTCGCATGGTTTCCGGTTTATACAGCTCCCTTTTAATCTGGCAATGCCCGAAGCGCTTGTGTTGCGCAATCAAATTGTTGACGAAATAGAAGTCTCAACTCTGGAAGCGGCAGCAGCGCTCAGCGTTACGGTTGTTTCGAGCGCATCTATTCTCCAGGGGCGGGTTGCTCATGGTTTGCCGGAAAACATTCGAGTGCCATTGGGCTCTCTGGCTACGGATGCACTGACTGCGATTCAGTTTGTGCGCTCAACTCCGGGGATCACCACCGCACTGGTCGGCATGAGCAGCCCCGAGCACGTTGAAGAGAATTTGCAACTCGTTCGAGTTGAACCGGCACATCCAGACGATTACCGGCGGGTGTTTGGGGAGGAGTAGGATCCCAGTTTCATGACCGCACGGAAGTTCAATTCATTCAACGAATTCTGGCCGCATTACGTGGCTGAACATAGCCAACCCGTGACTCGCCTGCTTCATTTGATGGGCACCACCCTGGGAATCCTCTGTGTCGTTTATTTTATTGCCGGCGGCAGATGGTGGTTGTTTCCACTCGGACTGATTCCCGGTTATGGCGCCGCTTGGATAGGACATTTTTTTATCGAGAGAAACAGACCCGCAACATTCCAGCATCCCTTATGGTCATTCATGGGCGATTACAAGATGATTGGGATGATGCTTTCAGGGAAGATGGGTGCGGAGGTGAAGCGGGTCGCGACCAGTGGTAAAAAGTAAAGGTCATTTTCCATCTCATTTGACATTTTTCAGAAGTCATTTCTGACATGACATTTCGCCTTACCTGAAATCACTTGCACTCTTTCACAATGACCAAATGAAAAATGTCAAATGAGAAATAATGAGAAATGGAAAATGATCAGTGCCAAAGCAAGTACTGCAAGTGATGAAAGGCAATATCCCCATTCCCGAACTTCCTCGCGGGGAAGACGTCTGGATCATGGTAGTCGTGACCTCGGTTCGCGACCGGCGCACGCAACAGGGCAAGCGGTTTTGCGATGCGCTGGCTCGCAACGCTACCGGCTCAATCTCTCTCAAGATTTGGTCTGAAGTACTCGAGACGTGCAAAGAGATCCGTCCCGGTCTCTGGGGTCTCACCGGCCGTCTTGATAACTACCAGGATCGTCCGCAGTTCTTAGTCGCTGAGTATCGCCGGATAACGACAGAGCAATATCGTGAGCATCAAGGCGTTGATCCCGTGCTGCCTCTGGCTTACACGATGGATATCGAAACCCTCGCCCTCCCGGACTTCCGTGCGCGAGTAGGCCTCCAACTCGAGCGCGCTATCAGGCTCGGCAAGATGCGGCTCGATCAACAACAGAGGTATCTCGAAGACATCGCTGCCGAAGAAGAGCGCTGTTATCAACTGGGTTCGTTGAGCGCGACCTCAGGCCGCATTGTTTGTCTGGCTGTGCACGTGGGTCCGGTTCCGGGCATGGAGATTGAAGGTGTCGAGCACTCTCAAAGCGAACATGTGTTTGGCATCGATGCCGACGGCTTTGAAGAGGATGAGAAACGCGCACTCACAGGTTTTCTTAATCTGCTCAAAAACTTTGACCCGGATATGGATGAAATTGTCGGCCACAACATTCTGGGTTTCGATCTTCCGTTCATCTTTCAACGATGTCTGGTTAATAACATTCACGTGCAACCGTTCATTGACCTCTCAGAGTTTCACGTCCGCGGTGTTTTCGACACCATGCATCATTGGTGGCTGGGTTCGAAGCGCCTTGTAAGCCTCGACGATATTGCCTGGGCCCTGGGGATCGAATCGAGCAAGACGGCGGAAGTCGAAGGAAGTAAAGTGTTCGAGATGTACCAGGCGGACAAGCTCGCCGAGATTCGCGAATACAACCTTAACGACGTGCGCGTGACGCGCAAGGTCTACGAACGCATGGTGGCCTGCTTCGGGAGATAGGGCAGGACATTTTTCATTGGTCGTTTTTCTGGATTTCCTTTCCTGGTCCTTCGTGTTAGCGGGTGGCTCATGCTTACCCATCACTCAAGCTGCAGCCTCATGAGGTCAGTACCACCACGCGGTAGCGGGTGGGTCGCCGGCTACTTATCATTCAAGCGAGTGGGGTTACTCAGACCCACCCGCTACCGAGATTGTGTGAAAACTCTTAGAGATGCCACCGGCTTGTCCGGTGGAGGCTCGCGTTGGTTGCTACTAACAGAGCTCACGAAGCAGCTTTGGATGCCACGGGCATGCCCCGTGGAGGTTCACGTTTGCTGCTAACTGCTAACCCGGAACCAGATAGCAAGGAACGTGAGACTCCACCGCGCAAGGCGGTGCATCTTCAAAGCTGGACTGCCGCCCATTGTAGCAGCCAACGTGAGCCTCCCCCGGACAAGCCGGGGGCATCCAGCAGCAGTTTTCACACAATCTCTACCGTGTGATGGTACTGACCTCCTGAGCCGCGACAGGTGTGATTGCGGAGACCCTCGGGGAATTGCAACGATGATAGAATCCGATCAATGGATAAATATCTTTCTATCCTGACTTTGTTTGTGGGGGTCTTTCTGGGCGCAGCCGCTATCTGGCTTATCTTTCGCACCAAACTAAAATACGAATACGACCGGGCCCGCGCTGAGGGCGAAACTGAACGCGCCACTCTCGCCGAGCGGCTGTTGGGGAAAGATCGCCAGTCGCAGGTACTGCGGGAGACGCTGGAGCGCGAAATTGCCAAGAGTGATCGGATCAAAGCGGAAAGCGCTCACAATCTGGCGAATCTTTCAGGGTTACAAACTCGCCTCGAAGAAGAAAGAAAAGCATCTCAGGAAAAACTCGGTTTGCTGGATGATGCTCAGCGGAAGTTGGCCGACGCGTTCAAGGCCCTGTCGGCCGACGCCCTCAGAAACAACAATCAATCATTCCTGCAACTGGCCAAGGAAAATCTGAAAACGATTCAGGAGACGGCGAAAGGCGACCTCGAGATTCGTAAAAGTGCGATTGACGCACTCGTGAAACCGCTTAAGGAGTCTCTCGACAAAGTCGACAGCCGAATTGGTGAACTGGAAAAAGCGCGCGCCGGAGCATACTCAGAATTGCGCGAGCAGGTTAAAACACTGGCCACATCTCAGTTGCAGTTGCAGACGGAAACGGGAAACCTGGTGAAGGCCTTGCGTACGCCGCACGTGCGTGGGCGTTGGGGTGAGATCCAGTTGCGGCGGGTCGTGGAACTCGCGGGCATGCTGCAGTATTGCGACTTTGTCGAACAGGAAACCGTGGCCACCGAAGACGTGCGCATACGACCGGATTTAATCGTTCGACTCCCGGGCAACCGAACGATCGTCGTCGATGCGAAGGTTCCTTTCGATGCCTTTTACGAATCGATCTCCACCACGGATGACGAAGTTCGGGGTGCAAGATTGAAAGACCATGCGCGCCTCGTACGCACGCACATTGGTTCTTTGAGCAAGAAATCCTACTGGGAGTCAGTACAGCCTACACCCGAGTTTGTCCTGCTCTTCCTGCCAGGTGAAACCTTCTACAGCGCCGCTCTGGAGCACGATCCGAAATTGATAGAAGACGGTGTCGGTCTCGGAGTAATCATCGCTACGCCTACCACCCTGATTGCCCTACTTAAGGCGGTCTCATACGGTTGGCGGCAGGAGCAGATGGCAACCAACGCTCACGAGGTCAGCAAACTCGCGAAAGATCTGTACGACCGGCTGCGAACGTTTACAAATTATTTCGCAGACATCGGCAAAGGGCTCGAACGGGCCCTGGATTCCTACAATAAAGGTGTAGGCTCACTTGAAGCACGCGTGCTCGTTACAGCCAGGAAGTTTAAAGAACGTGGCGCGGTTGCCGGCGAAGAGATCGAAATCCTCGAACCAATCGACAAGACTACTCGACCGCTTCGTCTCGACGAAGGCGGCCTCTTTCCCGATGCCGTTGCCGACGATCCCGAAGCCCTTGAAGATGAGGCCGCTCCATTGTTTAGTCTTAAAGCCGCCGGCGGAGACAGGACGGAGCCGTAAGTTGAAGATTGCGGTGCAAGGAGAAGCTGTTCCATTACCAATTGCCAATTGCCGATTGCCAATTGTGTCGTTGGAGCGCGGCCAACCAATCCTTAATCAATGAGGTAAGGTTAAAAAGAAGGAATCGGGCAATTGGCAATTGGAAATCGGCAATCTAAAGAGATATGGCTGGGACCTCTGCTGGGTAGCAATCGTGCCCGTCTCATCGAACGCTGCGCCACGCTGGTTTCCAGGGGTCAGACCGACAGTTTCCTCTATCTCGCCGCGTCACACCCGCTTCTTGAACTAGTAACTGAAGAAATTCTCGACGGCAGCTCCAAGCGTGGGTTATGGGGTGAACTTCCCGTCTATCTTTTTCGAGGCCTGGTGCAGCGCATACTTCTGAGTGCCGTCAATGAAACCGGCGCTCGCCTCCCATCCCGAATTCCAATTGACCGCGAAGAACTGCCTCTGCAACGCAGCTTGATCTCCCAGATACTTGCGCGCCTGAAAGCGCAGGGAAACCTGAAAGCAATCGGTCCCCTTGCTGGCCGTGAAGGATGCGTGAATAGCATCGCCACCCTGATGGGCGAAATTGAGCGGGCCGCAAAGTCGCCCACCGAAGTGGCTGCGATAATCGCCGCTCGCATTCAGGATCTAGCGCCGCGAACAGGGGCGACGGACCGCGACCTGCATCTGCAGATCGATTTTGACCGAGAAATTGCTCTGATCTATTCAACCTATACCGAGCTGCTAAACCGGCACCAGCTAACCGAACGCGACGCAGATCAGTTGCGCGCGCTTTCTATTCTCAATGGTGAGCTTGATGGTCAGGTAGTCAGTATTCCCTGGCATAAGAACGTACAAATGCTTGTGCTCGATGGCTTCTTCGACTTTACGCCAGTGCAGGGCGAGATTCTGCGACGCTTGATTCCGCGAATTCCGGAAGTGGTGGTCAACCTCAATCACGACGAACTCAA
This sequence comes from Acidobacteriota bacterium, assembly GCA_030859905.1. GTDB lineage: Bacteria > Acidobacteriota > Blastocatellia > Pyrinomonadales > Pyrinomonadaceae > PSRF01. The sequence goes on along the minus strand of JALZJF010000122.1, from coordinate 37,069 downwards.
CCAGGAAATTTTCCTCCCATTTCAGGAAACGGTCGAGCACCTGAAGGCGATTGCCACGTTCGAGATCAAGCGAAGCGCCGGGAGCGTTTCGACTCGGGGCGCGTTATCGAACCTGCGCCAAGATCTGTTCAACCCGTCACTAACTCGAGCCGAGGCGCCAACCGTTGAAATCGAGGCTGATCAGGAGGCAGGAGCAGGAGGCAGGAGGCAGGCGGAAGACGGCGATAACCAGGTTGAGGCAGAGGCGGCTGCCGAAATCATGTATCTGGAATGCGGCGATCGCGATACCGAGATTCGCGCCATCGCCAAAGAAATCAAACGACTAGTACTGCGCGAAGGTTACAAACTGGCTGACATCGCCCTGGTCGTGCGCCAGCGGGCTGCTTACGCCGAGACCATTAGCCGGGTGATGCGCGAAGAGTTGTTGCCCTGCAATCTCGAAAGGCGTACTGAGGCGAACGACATCCCTGCCAACCGCGCGGCGCTCAAACTTTTTGCCATTCTCGAACAGCTTTCTCGGGATGGGACTGCGCCGCCAAGAACCTCTGAAATCGCGGATCTGATCAAGTCGGAATACTTTCGCCTAAACGATGAAGAGCTGAAGCTGCTTTCCGCGCGGTTCGACGCCGAGTATCCCGATGATCTTTGTAGGGGCGTCCCTCCGTGGGCGCCCCAACCTCAGCCAGGAGGGACGCTTGCGCAAGCACCACCCTGGGCGACCGTACCGCCGCCACCAGGGGCGCCCACGCAGCGACGCTACAGTGTTTGGAACGCCGATGCGCTCGAAAATGCCTTTGCTTACGTGGGCAGCAAATTGCGCGTTACTGATTGGCTGGATCGGGCCCAGACGCTAATTAGGGAGTTGCCGGCAGCGGAAGCAACACGAGACTTGCTCAGCATCGAACCCGGCGAGCAGGGCAGGGACCCTGACGTGGCCGATCAGCTCGAAAACGCAGAAACCGCGAAGCTCGAGGAGAAAGACGCCGAAAGGAAAAGGCGACCATCACGCGACGTTCACCCCGCGTCCATCGCCTGGGCGGCGCTGGTTATTCAGTCGTTTGCTGAGCGCATCCAGAGTGTGCCTCGCGAGGGCAGACCATTGGATTTGCGCCTGGCATTGATGAAGCTCTTCGAGCAGTTCAGCTTTCGCGATCAAGTCGCCCGGCCGATAAGAACTTCCATCGAGGACCGCGAACTTCCCCAGGCCATCCCCAACTACAACAGTCTCGACACGCTGCGGCGAGCCTTTGCCGCCGCGATCAAAAGCATTGAGATCGCCGACACTATTGGTCCGCCTGAAAAAGAACCGGGGTCCCCAGGTGGGCAGCCCGCTCGAGGTGGTGGACCGCCGGCAATAAAGCTCGCTACCTTTCTTGAGGAAGTGCGACGTTGCCTGAGTTCGCAGTCACAAGTTTCCAGTGCCGCCGATCGCGGCGGTTTGCGAGTGTTGGAGGCAACCGATGTACGCGGCCTGCGTTTTCGCGCGGTGTTCATCGCCGGATTGGTCGAAGGTGGCTTTCCCCTCCGAGCCTCGCGTGATTGGATCTATCCGCACGAAGAACGGGAGCGCCTGAAGCGGGACGGTCTGACGTTGGAAGACATTTCGCCCGCCACCTTGCTGAAAGAAGAACATTATTTCTATCAATCGGCGTGTCGCGCTACTGAGCGACTTTATCTGAGTCGGCCGCTGTTGTTGGAGGACGATTCTGAAACCGTGGCGTCTTACTACATGGATGAATTGAGACGCGCCGTGGCTCCTCTTAAGATCGAATCCGTGTCGATCCGTCGAGACTATGAAGGTCGGAAACTTGTCAGTGCTTCCACTACCAACGAGCTGTCAGTTGCCCTGGTGCGCCAGCAGGAGCGTCATCTCCATCGAGGAGAGAAGCAGAAGCTTCAGTCGGGGCCGCGAATAAAACGGCTTCTGGCCCTGGCGCGTAACGACGGGTTCGTCAGCAAATCGGCATTACGCCGGATCGAAATTGAGCGCGAACGCGCCGGTTACCTGTTTGGTCCATACGATGGCCAAATTACCGACCCGAATCTGATTAAATTGTTGAACCAAAGATTTGGACAAGACTTTGTTCACAGTGCGAGTGGGCTGAGCGTCTATGGCAACTGTGCCTACCGGTTCTTCGGTTTGCGTGTTTTGAAGTTGGAGCCGCGCGGAGTAGCGGCGCTCGATCTGCAAGCCATCGACGCAGGCAAGCTGCTGCACGACATCCTGCGTCGCTTCTTCGAGCAACATCGTCGCGAGCCGTTGAATGAACTCGATCGCGAGCAACTTCGGCGAGAGCTGGCTGAAATCGCGGACCGCGTCTGCGACGAACATGAGCGAGTAGTGCCGCCGCTCAATAAACAGATTTGGAAGATCGACCGCGAGATACGCAAGATTCTGCTGGACCAGGTGCTGTTGTATGAACTGGGGATTCAGCAGAACGCTGAAGCCGAGGGAGTGGTGCCGGCTTATTTTGAGATCGGCTTTGGCGGCATTAAATCCGCGGTGCGTGACCCCCGCTCGAAAGAGGAGCCGCTGGAGCTGGTCCGTTCCACATTCGTGGGCGAAGAAGCGATGAAGATCAGCGGGCAAATCGATCGGGTGGATGTAGCGAGAGACAACACGCTGATTGCTTACGACTACAAACTGTCAACAGGCTCCAGCACGGACGACATAAGATCCGGGCGTAGCCTGCAGCTTCCAATCTATCTGGAAGCTCTGGAAAAGTTGATTCTTCCAGATCATCGAATCGCCGGGGGTGGCTACTACGTGATTCGCGGCGGTAATGAGCGGCGCAACAAAGGCCTGCATCGGGCGCAGGCGTTGCAGTACTCAAAAATTCGAGCGAGTGTGAACAGCGTTGTGTCCGACGATGAGTGGCGGCAGATCCGCGAAGAAGTGATCGCAAAGATTTGGGACTTTCTCGATCACATGCGAGCTGGAGACTTCAGCGTAAATCCGTCAGAGAAGGAAAAGACGTGCAGGTTTTGCGACTTCGCTGCCGTCTGCCGCTACGACCGCTATCGGATTGAGAGGAAGAAAGAGCAACCGCGGTAATTTACAGTTGGGAAAGGGGCAAAGCGGAGTGCGCCCCCGCTCAAGATTCGCAGCCCTCAACCTTGAATTGAGAATTCAAGCCAGCAAATTTGCTACTTGAGCGGGGGCGCGCTCCGCTTTGCCCCCTTCCTGACTGCGAATTGCCGTGGAGCGCCTTTTGGTTTTTCGCAGAGCCTCGTGGCCTCACCAGGCGGGCTGCGGCAGAGGCGCAAGGAGAGCGGTCCTAAAACAGATGCGCCAACTAGAACCTGAGCAGACCGCCGCTGCTTTCACGATCGATCGCCACATCTCGGTGACTGCCGGCCCCGGTTCCGGCAAGACCAGGGTGCTGGTCGAGCGTTACCTGCACATCCTCAGCGAGCGAAGCCTCTTCATCGATCAGATCGTCGCCATTACCTTCACCAATCGCGCCGCCAACGAAATGCGCCAGCGCCTCCGAGCGCGCCTCAATGAAATTCTGCTCACGGCCTCGGGGGATGAGAGAAAGCGTTGGCTTGGTTACAAGCGCACGCTCGATGAAGCGGTGATCACTACTATTCACGGATTCTGCGCGCGGCTGCTACGCGAATTTCCGGTGGAGGCGGGGGTCGACCCGCAGTTTCTTTTGCTCGATGAACACCGAGCGGCGATGTTGTTGGAGTCGGTCGTCGAGGAAGCACTTTCACATTTCATTAGCTCCGGGCACGTCGAGATTTCCCGATTAACCCTGGGAGCTGGACGGGCAAAGCTGGCCGACGCCCTCGCGCAGCTCTATCGCGACGTGCGCGGGCAGGGTCTCTCGTTCAGGGATCTGGGAATGAAGACCGCTAACAGCCATTCGACCGAGGAGGATCATGCCCGAGCACTTGTCGACCTCTCGCGGGCAATGGATGACTTTTTGATGTTTCCTCGAACGACACTCGCCGGGGAAGGAAATCAAGCCGAAGTGAGTACAGCATGGCCCAGTCTTCAGTCTTTAGTTCAGGAAATTCCGAAGCCGGACGGGCTGGCCGACTACTGCCGCGCGATAGAGGGTTTTCGCAAAGTGCGCCCTTCCGCCATAGGGGACATAAAGCCGCACGTGACAGCGATGGATGAACTGCTATGGGAAAAGAATCTGCTGGGGCGTGTGCCGCAAGTCTGTCTCGATTTATTTGCCAAACAGTATGCGCTCGAGATGGTGATGCTCCTGACGCACATTGACCAACGGCTTGACGAAGAAAAGCAAAAAATGTCTGCGCTCGATTTCGACGATCTGGAACTGCGCGCGCTTGAACTATTAGCGCGACCGGAAGTTGTGATGCGCGCGGCTGAGCGCTACAAGTTTTTTCTGGTTGACGAGTTTCAGGACACGAACGGTTTGCAGCGCCGGTTGCTCGAACGGCTCGCCTTGCAAGGGTCCCGGCGCGAGAGCGCAAACCTGTTCATCGTCGGTGACCGAAAGCAGTCAATCTACGGGTTTCGCGGCGCGGATGTGGACGTCTTTCGCGAAATGACTGAAAGTTTGAACGCAAGTGGCGGAGAAGAGAAACCTCTGCTCTTGAATTATCGCAGCCAGCCGCCGCTCATAAATTTTTACAACCATCTTTTCCGGCGCCTGTTCCAACCAAAGGAAGAGGTACTGAAACAGGAACGAGAAGAACTCGGATACGTCGGACATGAACCCAGTGAAGCAAAGCGCGAACTGCGTGATGCTGGTCCGCTGGTTGAGGTGATGATCACGACCAAAGAGTCAGAACCGCGAGCGGGAGCGACCGGGTGGCCGCCAGGGTCGCTTCCAGAATCGCTGCCCGGGTCGCTTCCAGGGGGCGTAAAGCCAACCCAGTCGCTGCCGCTCGCGGTTCTGACAAAGAGTGATGTGGGAAAGGGCGACGATCCCAAAGCAGAGCAAACGTCGCGCGAGCTTGATGCTCAACAACTGGCGCAACGGATTATCGCTCTCACTGGAAATGCTGTTCAGTACAGCGACATCGCGCTGCTGTTTCGGGCGATGACGAATGTGCAGACTTACGAATCAGTGTTTCGGCGCGCCAACATCCCGTATCAGACGGTGCTCGGGCGGGGATTCTACGAGCGGGAAGAGATCACGGACTTGGTCCAGTTGCTGCGGTTTCTGGATAACAAGACGGACGAGCTGGCGTTGGCGGCCGTACTGCGTTCTCCGCTCGGTGGCATTTCCGACAATGCTCTGCTGGCGCTGCGTTGCGCGCCCTGGCTCGTTGAAGTCGGTAAGGGAGATCCGCTCCGCCACTTCACGCAAACGCGCAAACTGTTTAAGGCGCTGCGACAGCATCGCGAAATAGCTTTCATCAATGACGACGAACATGATCTCCTCGATCGGGCGGCCGCCCTGATCAAAGGATTGGTGGCGCGGCGCCATCATTACCCGATTGGGAGTCTGCTTAGGTTCGCGGTCGATCAATCAGAGTACATGACCGTGATCGCGGCCACGTTTGACGGCGCCCAGCGGTTGGCGAATGTACAGCGACTCTTCACGCTCGCGGAACGTTTCGAACGAGCGGGCACGCACCTGATTCGCGACTTTGTCCGTTATGTAGAGGAATTCGAAGCGATAGGTAGTCGTGAGAGTGAAGGCCAGATCGACGAAGCCACGAACGCGGTGCGCTTGATGACCATTCACCAGGCAAAGGGTCTGGAGTTTCCCATCGTCATCATTCCTGAGTTGCAACGCTACTCAAGGGTTCCCGATAGTTGGGTTCTGCTTGACCGTCATCGCGGACTGACTCTGAAGGTGCCGGACGGACGCGGCAAGTTGGTCGCGGGTTGTACGTTCAATCGCTTCGAACAGCGTAACGCCTGGCGAGAACAATTTGAGAGTATGCGTTTGCTCTATGTCGCGGCGACACGCGCGCAGGATCGCTTGATACTGTCGGGCACTACTAAAGACCTCGATAAACTTGGCGCCAAGAGCGACACCTGGCTCAACTGGATCTGGCAAACACTTGAACTGCCTGCCCCAACTGCCAGCGGCACTATGGACCTTAAAGAGCAGGGCTCCCTGCAGTATGCCCAGTTTGAGCTAATGCTCAATGTTGCCGACCAGCAGCACGCGAGTTCTCAGGCCCAGCCCGATGGGAGTACTGAACAGCCGCTCGGACCACCAGAAGCCCTTGCGGAGCAGCCGGCAGAAGGCCCCGGATCACTCTCCGAAGCTTTTCCCCTCTTGCTCCCAATCGAACCGGAACGCGATCGGGTGGTCTACCGCTTCAGCGTTACTCAGTTGATCAACTACCAGCGCTGCCCGCGCCAGTATTATTTCGATCGCGTTCTACATGTGCCGGACGCTGACGAGATGGCTGTGTGGAACGACGCCGAGGCTCCCGAGCCGCCTGCGAATCTGACCGCCACTCTGAAGGGAGCGGTCATCCACCGCTTTTGTGAAACCTATTCTCTGGGCGAGGAGGTGGAAGCCAGACTGCGACGTAGCCTTGACGACGTAATTCGCTCGCGCCAGGCAGAACTCGCAGATCGTCTGCTTGATATCGACAGTGAAGAGGCTCTAAAGGAGTTGTTGCCTTCCGCTCAGAATTATCTCTCGAGCGACGTGTTTCAGAGAATTGAGCGAGCAAGAACGGCGGCAGGAGATGTGCTTACCGGTGTTCCTGCGGCCGGTCCAGGTCTATGGAGTGAACTCAAATTTCGTTTGCGCCGCCGGCTGGGTATTCTGACGGGAACGATTGATAAGTTGTTGGTTTCCCGTTCCCTCATGGGAGATGGTTTCGACATCGAGATCATCGACTTCAAAACAAACCGCATTCGGAACCCTTCAACTCGGGAGAGTGCGCCGACTTCTTCACTGAAACCGCAGGCGGGCGGGGTCCCCGGCGGGGCAGGCCCTCTGGGGTGCTTGTCCCGCCTGCCAAGCGGCGAAGCGGACATAGCGATGGATGCCAACTCCCGCATGCAGGCGAGACGCCTGCGGTCCCAGCACTCAGCGGCGCAGTTTGCGTTCGATTTCTCAGAACCAGAACTCGCACCCAAAGAGACAACCACGACCGTTGAGTTTGCGGAAAGCGCATCACCCTCGCTGGCAGATCAAATTCGTCTTGTTGCCTCCGACTATCAACTACAGATGCAGGCTTATGCTCTCGCCGTTCGGGAATTGATGCCGGATCTGGTAAGGGCTGGTAGCGAAATCAAGGTCACGCTTCATTTTCTCGACCCCAACGTAGAATTTTATCTAACCGAAGATCTGCTGGAACCTAGTGCGTGCGTACGCGCAATTGATCACGCTTTTCTACAACTCACCTCTTCACGCGAGCCCGAACATTTTCCCGTGCGCCCCGCCCCTCACTGCCGCAGGTGCAACTTTTTACAAATCTGCGCCGGCGGACGTGAGTGGATCGCTGAAAGCAGGTTGGCGCGTTAACCCCCCGGCCTAACATCATTGTAGGGGTGTCCCTCCGTGGGCACCCAACGTCGCGGGTGTTGAAAGTGATCTCGAAAGAAGTGAGTTGCGCAAACGACGGGCGGCCGCGGAGTGCCGCCCCTACAACACTCGCGTAAGAGTCTGCAAGAATGTATTCTGTCGGATAAAGGCTGGAACGAGCTGGAACGAGAGTGGGCAGAACAAGCAAGGCAGATGTGGGACAGACGGCGACCGATTTTACGCTTCGTGATGGAGCGAATCAGGATTGGAAGCTATCGGATCAACGAGGCAAGGTCGTGGTGCTCCTCTTTTATCCGGGGGACGAAACACCTATCTGCACACGGCAGATGTGTTCCGTACGCGATCGTTGGGATGACTACTCAGCAACCGGAGCAGAGGTTATAGGGGTTTCTACTGACTCGGTCGAATCTCATAAGAGGTTTGCCGAGCATCACGGTCTGCCTCTGCGACTGTTGTCAGATGCGGGGGGCGACGTGGCGCGCATGTATGGCGCGCAATCGCTGATTCCAGGTAAAGTCGCGCGCTCGGTTTTTGTGATAGACGCGAATGGCATTATTCGTTATCGCGACGTGCGCCCCCTCGGTCTCTTTCGCCCCAAGGACGATGATGTCATAAGGGCAATCCGCCAAGCAAAGGAGCAGTAGACAGTAGACAGTAGAACAGTGGTCAGTGGTCTGTTGTCAGTTGTCAGTGGTTAGGGGAAGCGGTCGGGGAGGTGGTCAGTGGGAAATAGGACAGTGCATCGGTCCATCAGTCTACTGTCCACTGACAAGTGACAACTGACCACCGCCCTGAGAGGAGAATTTAGTGATGGCAGAATCAATGAAGTGTAAACACTGCGGACAGAAGAGGCCCGGGCTCGGGTTCGCTCCGTTTCCCAACGAGCTGGGACAAAGAATCGCAACCGAGATTTGTCAGCCGTGTTGGAGCGCCTGGCTCCAAAAGCAGACCCAGATCATTAATCATTACGGTCTCGATCTGACAAACCCCGATGCGCAAAACTTTTTATTCGACAACCTCAAAGGATTTTTATTTAACGAAGCTTCTCCGTCCGCAGAAATTGACACCTCCAAAGAAGGCAGCGTGAAATGGTAGGAACCGGGGAAAGAGGAAAGGGTAAAAGGGGGAAAAGGGTAACAGGGTACGTTGTTAACACTTCCTCCACATCTCACCTTCTTCCTAAGATTGAGAAGTCTGTTGGCGCCGTTTGTTACACGAAGAACACGGATTGAAAAACCTGCGGTTCTCCGCGTCTCTCGCGGCTCCTTTTTCCCTAATTGCCCTTTTCGCCACTTCCGCTTTCCTCCCGGCCCAGTGCTTGCTTTACATTTTGTTTTTACACTTACAGCCGTTTCCCAGATTCTTGCTTAGCCTCCTCTTTTCGCCCCTTCGCATAACAATTTCCACGCCCCAGGGTTAAGTGCTAGTGGCGTGTTTTGAGTCGAACGTACGTTTTTCGAACTGAGTCTGAGTTACTAACCAACCCAGGAGGATTGCATAAGAATGAGAAGCAAAATTGTTGCAGTGATGATCGCCGCCTCGGCTTTAGCTTTGGCCGGATGCGGAGAGACGGCGAATTACAATACAAACGCCAATGCCAATCGAGCGGCAAACGCAAACGTCGCGGTCGTTAACATGAACGCCAACACCGCTCCAAGTCCTCGAAGAGCTCTGACGCGCGAGGAATATGACCGCGACAAAGATCGCTACACACGAGAAGCCAAAGAGTCAGGTCGCACGATCGGCAGTGGCCTCAACGATGGCTGGCTGTGGGTTAAGACCAAATTTGAATTGGCTGCCGCGGATGATCTGAGAGACTCGACGATCAATGTCGATGTCGACAACGACGTGGTCACGCTAACCGGTACCGTTGCAACTGCCGCGCAAAAGGCACAAGCCGAGACAATCGCCAAATCGGTCGAAGGCGTGAAGAGCGTGAGGAACATGCTTAGAGTCGCCGCGTCTTGAAATGCATACGGGGAAAAGGGGAAAAGGGAATTGGTTAACAGGTTTTCCGCCCTTTCCCCTTTTTCATTTCTACGCTAAGCTTTCGCCACTTCAAATACAGGGGCTCGCTGGCGCTATCTCCCCGGCGAACACGCGCGCACTCATTTCACGAGTATTGGATTGCCTATGCCAGCCATCCGTTTGCGGATTCTTGCTGCCCTGTTTGCTTCTGCTCTCGTTGTTATTCCAACGCCCAAGTTCGTCACTGCTCAGCGCAGCGCAGTTGATACATACGCCATTACCAACGCGCGCGTCGTCACCGCCGCTGGTCCAGTAATTGATCGCGGCACTGTGGTTATTCGCGATGGCTTGATCGCCGCGGTGGGAGCAAACGTTACCGCACCCGCCGACGCTCGCGTAATCGATGGCACGGGCCTAACCGTTTATCCGGGGCTAATCGATTCCAGCACCGCGCTCGGAATGCCGCAGCCCTCCCCGACCCCCACGCCGTCGCCCGCAGCAACAGGCGCGGGCTTCGGCCAGTTTCGGCCACAAACGAGCGCCATCAGCGCCCTCAACTCATCGCAACCTCCGGGGTTGCAGCCGGAAGTGCTGGCCGAGGACTTTCTCAAGCCCGGCGGCGAGCAGATCGAAGCCGCCCGCAACGCCGGAATCACAACTGCATTAACTGCCCCGCGCCAGGGGATCTGGATTGGCCAGTCCGCGCTGATCAATCTTGCCGGTGACACGCCGCAGCAGATGATTGTGCGCTCCCCGGTGGCACTGCACGTTGGTTTCACACCCTTGCGCACGGGAACTTATCCCAACTCGCTGATGGGTGTCTTTGCTTCGTTGCGTCAGATGCTGCTTGATGCTCAGCGCTATCGTCAGGCGCAGCAAACCTACGAACGTTCACCGCAGGGGATGCGGCGTCCGAACCAGGATCGGTCCCTGGCGGCGTTGCTCCCCGTGCTCGACGGCGCCATGCCGGTGGTAATGTACGCAGATCGCGAGCGCGAGATTGCTCGGGCGTTAGATCTCGCTCAGGAGTTCAACCTGCGACTGATTATCGCCGGAGGTCTCGAGGCAGGAAAAGTTGCGGATCGTCTCCGCGAAAACAAAGTCCCGGTGTTGCTCTCACTCAATTTCCCGCGACGCACCACGGCCGCCTTGCCGGAAGCTGATGCGGAACCCGTTAGAATCTTGCGCGAACGAGTTGAAGCGCCTAAGACAGCCGCGAAGCTGGTGGCCGCGCGTGTGCCGTTTGCCTTTCAATCCGGAGCTCTGACAAACATGGCTGACTTCTCGGCCAACCTGATCCGCGCCACTGAGAATGGCCTTTCCCGCGACGATGCCCTGCGCGCGTTGACGATTTGGCCGGCACAGATTCTGGGTGTCTCCGATCGACTTGGCACCATCGAAGCCGGCAAGATTGCCAACCTCGCGATCACGCGCGGAGATCTCTTTGATCGCAACTCCAGGATCTCTTATGTGTTTATCGACGGTCGTTCCATTGATTTGCGCCCTGAGGCGGCCAGCGCGCAACCCGGGGCCACGGGTACATGGACGCTAAACGTCGACCTTGGCTCAGGCGATATTGCGGTGACGCTCGTGCTCCAACAGGAAGGTGAACGCTTGCGCGGATCGATCCAGGGCGGATTAGGCAGCAGCGAGATCGCCAACGCCTCAGCCGGAGCTGGCGGGGATATTCGGTTTACTGTTCCGGCGACGTTTGAAGGTCAAACCGTGGAGGCAACCTTCGCCGGAAGGATTACCGGCAACGAAGTGCAAGGCACGGTGAACTTGGTCGGTCGCGCACCCGGTTCGTTCACCGGAACCAAAGCCGGCGCGCCGGCCCAACCCGTCGCGTCGCCCACACCGCCAGGCGAGTTCCGCGCTGCGGTAAGTGCCAACCGAGATATCTCCGGTACCTGGGTGATCAACTTGATGGCTGGTCTACAAACCTTTGCGGGGACCCTTAAGCCTCGAGCAGAGCGGTACGGCGATTACCGGACTGTTACAGAGTCCATTCGGAACTACCAAGCTGCTCGGCGGATCGGTCGACGCGGATGGCTTTCATTTCATCGCCCGAGCCGCTTGCCGGTCGGGTGGTTGAAATGGCGGTCGATGGCAGCGCCGAGGGTAACGAAATCCGCGGCACTGTTAGATCAGAAATAGGTTTTTTGCGTTTCACCGGGACTCGTCAAAGATGAAAAGGGATGCAATGATGAGACGATTATTCATTCACTTTCTGACCTGTACGCTGTTAGCTGGGGTTTTGTTACCGGAAATCTTCGCGCAGCGTCGCTCCAGCACGCCGGACATACTCATTCGCAATGCGACGGTGCTCACCGTAACCCGCGGAACGTTGCCCAATGCTGACGTGCTGATACGCAATGGAAAGATTGCCGCGGTAGGGAAAGACCTGAACGCGGGAAATGCCCGGGTAATCGATGCAACCGGGAATTACCTCATGCCGGGAATTGTCGATTGCCATTCCCACTCGATGCTCGACGCCATTAATGAAGGCAGCATGTCTGTCACCTCGATGACTCGCATGAATGACGTGCTCAACCCAAACGATGTGGACCTTTACCGGGCGTTGGCGGGTGGAGTGACTGCCCTGAATCTTCTGCACGGCTCGGCCAACGCAATCGGTGGCCAGAATACAGTAGTGAAGATCAAATACGGCCGGCCGGTGGAGGAGTTCTTCTTTCCAGGGGCGTTGCCGGGAATAAAGTTTGCGCTTGGTGAGAATCCCAAACGCTCGAACTTTACTCCTCAGCCAGGACAACAGCGGCGCTATCCGGCCACGCGTATGGGAGTCGAGGAAGTGATTCGGGAAGCATTTACGCGCGCCCGCGATTATAAAAAGACCTGGGACGAGTATCGTGCAAGCGACACACGGCGCAACCAAAACCTAATTCCGCCGCGGCGTGATCTTCAACTCGAGCCGTTGGTCGAGGTGATGGAAGGCAAGCGCTACGTTCACGCGCATTGCTACCGCGCGGATGAAATTCTAATGCTCATCGACCTGGCAAATGAGTTTGGTTTCAAAATCAAGACATTCCAGCACACGCTGGAAGGCTACAAAGTGGCGAAGGAGATCGCTCAGCACGGCGCCGGCGCTTCCATTTTCGCCGACAACTGGGCATACAAGATCGAAGCCTACGACGCAATTCCTTACAACGCCGCAATCATGACCCGCGCCGGCGTCAATGTTTCAATGAACTCTGATTCCGACGAGCGCGCGCGTCGTTTGAACATCGAAGCAGCTAAGGCTATGCGCTACGGCGATCTGAGCGAGGAAGAAGCGCTCAAACTCATCACCTGGAATCCCGCCTGGCAACTTGGAATTCATGACCGCGTCGGCTCAATCGAGATCGGCAAGGATGGGGACCTGGCAATCTGGAACGGCCATCCGCTCAGCGTCTATTCGCGAGTCGAAACGACCTTTGTAGACGGTGAAGTCTTTTTTGATCGCCAGCAAGACCTGGCGCGGCGCGCCGATCTTCTGAAGGAGCGAGCACAGTTGGAGCAGGCAGAACCTAATCGTCCGCCGTTAGGTGGCGCCTCGCCGCCCACGCCGCGCCGCCGCCGTCCTACGAATCATGACGATGACATCTGGGAAGGAGAGCAGCCATGAGGAGACGCGAAGACGGGGGGATGTGCGGACACGGAGATGGGGTGACGCGGAGACACGGAGACGGCGACGGTAATTTGCAGGTCAGGAAGGGTGGCTTGCCCCCGCTCGAGCGCCAACGGCGCGACTGGCTGCGTAGTCTCTCACCGGGCATATTCTCCCTTAGCTTTCCGCAAGGGAAGACGGCAAAGCCGCTGCGCGCGAGCACGGCGGTCTGCACTCTTTTATTAGCGATCATCAGCACATCCTTCGCTCAACAGATTGGTGAACCCACGCGGCAGCACGGCGTCAGTTTCCCTCGCGGCATCTATGCCATTCGCAATGCACACATTGTCACAGTCAGCGGTCCGGACATCGACAATGGGACCATCGTAATCCGCGACGGCAAGATCGAAGCCGTAGGAGCCGGCGTTAGTGTTCCCTCCGGAGCGCAAACCATCGAGGCGCGCGGGCTGCGGGTTTATCCGGGGATGATTGATGCGGCAACCTCCATGGGCCTGGTTGAAGTAGGTCAGGGTGCTCCCGGCACGGTTGATACGGCCGAGGTGGGTGACTTAAATCCGAATGCGAAAGCTATTTTTGGCATCAATCCGCACAGCGCCCATATTGCAGTCACGCGCGTCGATGGCGTTACCAGCGCCGTTTCAATGCCCCTGGGCGGATTGATCTCAGGACAAGCGGCAATCGTCAATCTGGTTGGTACTAGCCCACTCGAAATGGCGGTGGTTCCTTATGCTGCCCTGGTAATTAATTATCCTCGCGCTGGCGCCGGAGGTGGCGGCGGTTTCTTCGCCCCACAACAGCCGGTTAATCTCACTGAGGCGCTGGCGCAGGCGAATCGCCAGCTCGAGCAGATTCGCAAAATGCTTCGTGACGCTGAGGTGTATGGGCGGGCCCAGGAAGCTTACGCAAAGGACAAGACACTGCCGCGAGCCGATCAGAACGTTCTGCTCGAGCCGCTCGTTCCTTATGTGCGCGGCGAACGCCCGGTGATCTTTCGCGCGGACAGAGAGACCGACATCCGCGGCGCCATCAGATTCGCTGAAGAGATGAAACTGAAACCAATTATCCTCGGCGGCGACGATGCGGGAAAGATCGTTGGTCTCCTCAAGGAGAAAAACGTTCCCGTGATCTTAACCGGCGTTCTCGACCTGCCGTCCCGGGAAGACGATTTTTATGATGCGCTCTATGAGAATGCGGCCAAGCTTCAACAAGCGGGCGTGCGCTTTTGCATCTCCAGCGGAAATAACGCCGCGAACGTTCGCAACCTTCCTTACCACGCCGGGATGGCTGCCGCCTTTGGGCTGCCGAAAGCTGAGGCTCTGAAAGCAGTCACGCTCTATCCGGCGCAGATTATGAATGTGGCCGACCGGCTTGGTTCGATTGAAGCAGGCAAAATGGCAAACCTCGTCGTGACCGATGGCGACTTGCTCGAGACGCGAACACACGTGCGACACCTTTTCATAGATGGTCGCCAAATTCCTCTGACCAGCCGTCACACAGATCTGAACGACGCCTTTAAGAATCGCAGGTAGATTGTAGGGGTGTCCCTCCGTGGGCACCCCTGGCCGCCGCAAAGACGACGAGCATTTCAAAGGAGGTGAGTGCGCACACGAGGGGCGGCCACGGAGTGCCGCCCCTACAATGTTGTTCACGCGCCACAATAGGAGATTTCCTTGCTTTCCAGAAACATCATCAAAATACTATTTCTCCCCGCATTTATGTTCGGGCTGCTGCTCAGCATTGATACAGTCTTTGCCCAGACAAAGCTCCTTCGCTTTCCCGACATCCACGGCGACCGGGTAGTCTTCACTTACGCCGGTGACCTTTGGACAGCGTCAACCACGGGTGGTTCGGCCATCCGATTGACGGCGCATCCCGGAGTTGAAGTCTTTGCGAAGTTTTCTCCCGATGGTAAGTGGATTGCCTTCACCGGACAATATGACGGCGATGAGCAGGTCTATGTGATTCCCGCGGGCGGGGGCGTGCCGCGGCAACTCACTTTCTATCCGGCCAGGGGACCACTGGCTCCGCGCTGGGGATACGACAACCAAGTCTATGGATGGACCAGAGACGGACAAAGAATTCTCTTCCGTTCGCAGCGCGACTCGTGGGCTTTACCTATCGCTCGTCTCTACTCCGTTTCTGCCGAAGGTGGCCCATCTGAGGCATTGCCAATGCCGACAGCCGGATCGGGCGATTTTTCTCCCGACACTGCGCAGATTGTTTATTCACCACAATCGCGCGATTTCAGATCTGAGAAACGTTACGGCGGCGGTCAGGCGAACAGTCTCCATATCTTCGATCTTAAGAGCTACGCAAACAGGCAGATCAGCGAAGGACCCCGAGCCAGCCGGGATCCGATGTGGATCGGGGACACAATCTATTTCAACTCTGACCGCGACGGGCGTTTTAACCTCTTCGCTTACAGCGTGACCGGGGGCAAGACAACCCAGGTAACTAACAGCAAACTGTGGGATGTGCGCTGGCCCAGCTCGGACAATGACGGAAAGATTGTCTACGAGATGAATGGCGAGCTGCAGGTGCTAGACACCAGAAGTGGAAAGAGCAATGCCATTTCCATCACCGTGCCTGACGACGGGCTGGCCCGCAGACCGAGCCGGGTGTCCGCGGCCCATCAAATCCAATCAGTAGGTTTAAGTCCGAAAGGCGAGCGCGCGGTTTTCGCAGCCCGCGGCGATATTTTCAGCGCTCCCATCGAGAAAGGACCGACGCGCAATCTCACCCACTCATCGGGCGCCCACGACAAGTGGCCGAGCTGGTCACCCGACGGTTCGCGCATCGCTTTCATTTCCGATTTGAGCGGCGAAGAAGAGTTGTACCTTGTTCCCCAGGATGGATTGAAAGCGCCGGAACAAATCACGCGCGGCGGCGCCGCCATGCGCTATCAACCAGATTGGTCGGCTGACGGCCAACGAATCGCTTTCGGTGACAAGGATGGGAAGATTCACGTGGTTACCCTGTCCGATCGCAAGCTTACTGAAATCGTCGATTCTCCGCGCGGCCAGATACGAGATTATGTCTGGTCACCACGCGGAAACTATCTGGCGTTTAGTATGGCAGTATCAGGCAGCGGCTTTTCCTCGGTCTACATTTGGAACGCCGCGGACGGCAAGGTCAACCGGGTTACCGATGACATGTTCAATGCCTTCAACCCGGCCTGGGATCCTCAGGGAAACTATCTCTACTTCCTCAGTGATCGCGAGTTTGCGCCTCAGATTTCTCAGATTGAATTCAACTATGCGACGAATCGCGACGCTTACATCTACGCGATGAGTCTGCGTAAAGATGTCAAGCACCCCTTCCCGCCCGAGAGTGATGAGGTCGCAGTCACTAAACCGGACGAGTCGCCGAAACCCAAGGGAACGCCGCCGGCGTTGGATCCGAAAGAGCCGGCGAAAGATCTTAACAAAGAGTTGAGCAAGGAACCAGCAACGGAAACCGACAAGGAGAAACCGGCTCCTTCGCCAACACCCGAACTGAAACCCGATGCGGCGGCGAAGCCGCCGGGGACTTTGGTAATCGACTTCGACGGCATCTCGGGTCGCGCCGCACGCGTTCCTCTCGGCGCCGACAACTACGGCGGTCTGTCCGCGAAAACCGGACATCTGCTCTACGGCATCGGACCGGCGTTTTACTACGGCAGACAAGGCGACCGGCCGGCATCGCTTCGTATCTATTCGATTAAAGATCGCAAAGAGACAACGCTCGCGGAAGATGTGCGTGGCTACACAATGTCAGACGACGGCGGCAAGGTGCTTGTGGCCCAGGGTCCGACTTACAACGTGTACGATGCTACCCCTCAAGGTGACAAATCGAAGAAGGTGGTGCCGACTACCGGACTCGCCGTGGATCGCGTGCCTGCCGAGGAGTGGAACCAGATCTTCAACGAAGTTTGGCGACGTTATCGCGACTGGTTTTACGTTTCAAACATGCACGGTTACGACTGGGTGGCCCTGCGTGAACAGTACAAACCACTGTTGCAATACGTGGCCCACCGCTCCGATCTGAACTACGTGATCAGCGAAATGATTTCAGAGTTAGCGGTGCAGCATGCATACGTGGAAGGCGGCGATTTCCAGAACCCGCCGCGACCTCGCGTAGGTTTGCCGGGCGCGCGCTTCGACCTCGACAAAGCAGCCGGTCGCTATCGCATCGCCAAGATCTTCGGGGGGCAAAACGAAGAAGATATTTACCGCTCTCCCCTTACCGAGATTGGCGTGAACGCCAGCGTCGGCGACTACGTGCTCGCAATCGACGGCGAAGAACTCAAGGGCACCGACGACCCGTATCGTCTGTTGCGCAACAAAGCGGACAATCCCATCCACCTAACCGTGAATAAGAGACCTTCAATGGAGGGCGCTCGCACGATTTCGTACCGTCCCATTACCGACGAAGGGAACTTGATTTACCTGGATTGGATCAACGCAAACCGGCGCAAAGTATCGGAAGCAACCGGCGGTCGCGTCGGCTACATTCACATTCCTGACATGGGCGCCAACGGAATTCGCGAATTCATCAAGTGGTACTATCCGCAGATGCGCAAAGAAGCGCTGATCGTGGACGTGCGCGCGAATGGCGGCGGAAATGTCTCGCGCATGCTCATCGAACGCTTGCGGCGCAAGCTGCTGGCGCTTAACTACTCGCGCACCATGGATGAGGCCAACACCTATCCGGACGGCGTATTTACCGGTCCCATGGTGGCGCTCCTGGACGCCAACTCGGCCTCTGACGGAGACATCTTCCCAGCCATGTTTCGTGAAGCAGGGCTCGGCCCGTTGATCGGAAAACGATCATGGGGCGGGGTGGTTGGCATCAGCAATCGAGGACCGTTGATCGATGGCGGCGGAATTTCGGTGCCTGAATCAGGCTTTGCCAACACGAAAGGCGAATGGGTGATCGAAGGCTACGGCGTTGATCCTGATATTGAAGTGGACAACGATCCGAAGTCAGTGTTGGAGGGAAAGGATCCTCAACTAGAGCGAGGCATCGCGGAGATAATGGCGCGACTTAAACAGCCAACGCGGCTGCCGGCCAAGCCTGCCGGGCCGGTGAAGACGATCAAGTAGTTAGACCAAACCATCAAATAGTTCGTCAACCGAAACCTGCCAGCCAGCCAACACTCTCGATTCGGCCAAGTCGCCTTTAGAGTAACGCCAGGTCTCCCAGGCAGGCGTACCCTCGTGCTCGACAGCATGGTGCACTTCGATGGTCACCGTGACGGGATCGATCAGCCATAACTCACGAACGCCCAGCGCAAAATACGTATGTGCTTTGGTCGTCCGGTTGTAAACGGCCGTGCTCTCGGAAAGGTATTCAAAGACGATGTCAGCGGATGAGCGCTTTCGGCCCAGACGCTGGCGGAGTTCGTCGGACACGTACATCATGTCGGGCTCCAAGTACGTGCCCGCAACTTCATCAATGTAGATCGCCTCGCGCGGGTGATGAACTTCACCGAGGACGTTGTTTGACCGTAGCTGCCCGTGCAGTGAGGCTGCGAGTCGGGCATCGATGCTTCCATGCGGCGGTTCTGGTGGTGGGACCATGAACAGCAATCCTCCAATCAATTCGTAATGGGAGCGATCTTCAGGTTCCGCAAGTGTCCAAAACTCCCCGAGCGTGTAGCGATGAAGTAACGGTGAGAAATTGACTTCCGCAGCGGTGTCCAGAGCCTGCATAATTAAACCCTCAATTTCTGAAGCTTATCAGGATATGTTGCGTGCCTAGGCCAAACCATCAAATAGTTCGTCAACCGAAACCTGCCAGCCAGCCAACACTCTCGATTCGGCCAAGTCGCCTTTAGAGTAACGCCAGGTCTCCCAGGCCGGCCGGCCTTTGCGTTGCGTTGCATAGCGTACTTCAACTGTCATCGTGAAGTGATCCACCAGCCATAATTCGCGCACCCCAAGCGCAAGATAAGTATGTGCTTTCGTGGTGCGATCGTAAACAGCGTTGCTGGCGGAAAGGTATTCAAAGACGATGTCGGCGGAGGTGCGCTTGCGCCCCATACGTTCGCCCAGTTCCGGCGAGACGTACATCATGTCAGGCTCGAGGTAGGCGCCTGCGAAGCGGTCCGTGTAGATTGGCTCGCGCGGATGATGCACTTCTCCTTCCTTTTGCTGGGCGAGCAAGAACTGCACCAGTGATTTGTTCAATCTGGAGTCGATTGAACCGTGAGGGGGGTCAGGTGGTGGAACCATGAAAAGAAAACCTCCGATCAATTCGTAGTGAGAGCGATCGTCGGGTTCCGGCAGGGCCCAAAACTCTTCGAGTGTGTAACTGCGCAAGAGTGGTGAGAAGCTGACCTGGGGGGTCGTGTCGAGAGCCTGCATAATTCAAACCTCCAATTCTGGGCTCATCGTACCATTGGAGCTTCAAGGCTCAAACGGGACCCCGGTCGGGAAGTTATTCAAAACCGTGTTTTCAACCCCGTTAGAGATTGTCGGATTAAACAGAAGGCTGGGGGCGACACGGTTAATGCAAACACACGTTTTTCCCGACTTATTCCCGTACGATCAACTTCTCGGGCGGCAGCATCGCCGGCGATCCTTTGTGCTGCCAGCAACGAACAGGGCTATGAACGCGACGAGCGCAGGGCGTCCCCTTTTTTGTGCGCGCGCCGCAGATGTAAACTTCCTCCTCCGTCGGGGGTTGAGAGTTTTGTGACGGATGCGAGGTTGGGGATCCCGCGTTGGCGGGACTTTCATTAGCACCGTTGATCTGCGGCTCATAAAGAGGCGAATTGGCGCTGCGCTCGATAATCAGAGGAGGTGGTGCAGGACGTCCCGCGCGTCCGGTAATCATACCGACACTCAACAGCGCGATTGCCGCTATCAGGGGAATTGTCAGGCGCTGTTTGCGCAAGCGCTTTGAGCAAACGTCGCAAAATTTGCGACTGGTCCACACGTGCCAGTGCAGGCGGAGTATCTTGGCGCCGCACTCAGAGCAAAAATTTGGTCGATACATTGTAGGAGCCTCCGACAAAGAAGCTTGTGAGGTCCCTGCCCCACGCTGGAGACGGGTTTGCCAAACAGATTCCGAGTTTGCAAAGTAATAGCGATTCAGTTGAGGTAATCGCAGTTGGTGTCAGACGAGAGGATTATAACGCCAGCGGTCCTAATTTGCAGATAGGGAGGGAGGCGAAGCGGAACGCGCCCCGCTCTAGCTGCAAAGTCACTCAACTTATGTTCTTACTACATCATGCAATCAGGAAAGCTGGAATCGGCCAATCTGTTCAACCTCCCAACGCCCGTAAACGGGCAAAAAGTAAACCCGCAAGCAACTGGACTTCGATTTTCGGCGTCCGAAGATACGACCTGGTTTGACCCAACTAACTGGCCGCATTGCAAAATCTGAATCCAACAGGCATGCTCCAAGAAACAAGGACAAGCGATTCCAGATGACTCCGTTTCGAAACTCCCTGATCAATTCTCTCAAGCCAACTCTTTTTCTATTGGCGTTGGCGCTGATACTTCTAACCATAAATGTTTACCGCGCGCAGGAGCCTGACGACGTCGTGCGAACGAATGTCTCCCTGGTGCAACTGAATGTGGGCGTGGTGGACAAGGAAGGGCGGGCCATCACCTCGTTAACGCGAAACGACTTCGCTGTTTATGAAGATGGAGTAAGACAGTCTATCTCCCAATTCGAGCCCACCAACGCACCTTTCAGTTTAGTGTTGCTGCTTGATGTTTCCGGGTCGACAATCAACTTTCGTCCGCAGTTAAAGCTTGCCACGCAACGATTCCTTGACGCACTTGCTTCGGAAGACCGGGTGGCGGTCATCCAATTCGATGCCAGGACCAAAAAGCTAATAGACTTCTCAACCAATCGCAACCGAATTGCTTATGCGATTCAGCAAGCCGATGGGGCTGGAGACACTCATTTCTATGACGCGCTGAAATATGCTCTCAAGGAACTCGCGAAAGAAGGTAAGCGACGCAAAGCGATCGTAGTGTTGACTGACGGGCTCGATACGGAGATGCGCGATGTCGATCGCAGGGCGGTCGCGAAGGCCCAAACTGATGAAGAAGCTCTCCTGGCAATCAAGCCTGGCGCCAGTGGTCCGCTGATGACAGTTCTTAACACTGCGGACGGGCTAGGGGTGACGATCTATCCCCTGGCCCTACCGTCCGGCGATCCCAGGCGATTGCCGCTGCCCGGTCCTGACATTACCGGCATCTATGCGGCAGCTCGGACCAGATTGCAGAGTCTCGCCAATCGGACCGGCGGTCGCCTTACCGAGATCAATCGTCTCGATCAAATGGCCAAACTTTATGCCGAGGTGGCAGCCGACTTGCGCACGCTTTACACGGTCGCTTACCAGGCGCCCAGCGACCGTCCGCGGGATGGAAAATGGCATGACATACGAGTTGAAGTTACCTATCCCGAGCTCATCGCGCGTACTCGCCCAGGTTACTACGCACGCTGATTCGCTTTCGGTATTCGATAACTACAGAATCATTACTCTCTGGCCGGTTGTGGGTCACTTCAGAGTTCAGCAAACTTAAGTTTGGGGCGGCGAAACGGCAACCTGAAGGTTGAAGTCGGAACTTCCGGATCAAACTGACCCACTACCCTCTGGCCGGCATCATTGTCGGCTCTGCGCCTTTTGTGATACACAGGGCGACAAACTGATAGACGCTAGTTTAATCGTCACCGCCTGGGCCTTTTCCCAAGCAGTCAACGCCGGAACCTATGTCCACGGTTACCACTAATATCGAATCACTTGCCCACGAGGAACGCGTGTTTACGCCGCCCGTCCCTTTCTCACAAAAAGCGCACCTGAAATCGATGGCCGACTTGGAAAGGCTTCGCCGTGAAGCTCATGAGCATCCGGAAGAATTTTGGGCACGCATGGCCGAAGAGCTTCATTGGTTTAGGAAGTGGAACAGAGTCCTGAAGTGGGAGCCGCCTCATGTCCAGTGGTTTATTGGTGGCAAGATTAACATCTCTGACAACTGCCTCGACCGCCACCTCTCCACTTGGCGGCGCAACAAGGCCGCCCTAATTTGGGAAGGCGAGCCCGGCGACGCACGGACTCTGACGTATCAGCAACTGCACCGGGAAGTTTGCCGCTTCGCGAACGTTTTGAAGCGCGCCGGAGTTCAAACTGGCGACCGCGTCGCTCTTTATATGCCGCTCATTCCCGAGCTGGCCATCTCCATGCTCGCGTGTGCCCGCATTGGCGCTATCCACTCGGTCATTTTCGGGGGATTCTCCAGCGCGGCTCTAATCGATCGCATCAATGATGCGAGCTGCAAGCTCGTGGTGACTGCAGATGGCGGGTGGCGACGCGGCTCTGAGGTGAAATTGAAGGCTGCAGTCGACGAAGCTCTCAAACAAACGCCGTCGGTAGAAGCCTGCATTGTCGTGCGTCGAACGGCCGTGCCTGTTCACATGGAAGAGGGGCGAGATCAATGGTGGCATGAACTGATGGAAGCTGTTGATGCTAACTGCCCGGCTGAAGAATTGGACAGCGAGCACCCGCTTTTCATTCTCTACACCTCAGGAACCACGGGAAAGCCGAAAGGCATTTTGCATACGACGGCCGGTTACTTGCTGCAAACTTACTTGACGGCGAAGTGGGTATTCGATCTCCAAGACGAGGATGTCTACTGGTGCACGGCTGACATTGGCTGGGTCACTGGACACAGTTACGTCGTTTATGGCCCACTTTCAAATGGCGCGACCGTGCTCATGTACGAAGGCGCCCCGAACCATCCGGAGCCGGACAGATTTTGGAGCATCGTCGAGCGCCATCGCGTTAACATCCTCTACACCGCCCCTACCGCAATCCGGGCATTCATAAAATGGGGTGAGCAGTGGCCCTTGAAGCATGACCTCAGCAGTCTGCGTTTGTTAGGCACGGTCGGCGAGCCAATCAATCCCGAAGCCTGGATGTGGTATCGCGAAGTTATCGGCAAAGGTCTTTGTCCAATAGTTGACACGTGGTGGCAAACCGAAACCGGCGCGATTATGATCACGCCGCTTCCCGGAGCGACCGCTACCAAACCCGGTTCCGCTACTAAGCCTTTTCCGGGAATCGCGGCCGACGTGATGACCAAGGACGGCAAGTCTGTCGCCGCACATGAGGGTGGTTACCTGGTGGTCAAACGGCCATGGCCGGCGATGCTCAGAACGATCTGGGGCGATGATGAACGCTACCGTGAACAGTACTGGTCGCAGATTGACGGTATTTACTTCGCTGGCGACGGCGCGCGGGTGGATGAGGATGGCTACTTTTGGATCATGGGGCGTATCGATGATGTGATTAATGTCAGCGGCCACCGGTTGGGAACCGCGGAGGTGGAAAGCGCGCTGGTCTCGCACCCGGCGGTGGCGGAAGCGGCAGTTGTGGCGCGTCCTGATGAATTAAAAGGATCGGCCATCATTGCCTTTGTCACCCTCGAAGGCACACACACTCCGTCGGATCAGCTTAAAGACATCTTGCGCGCGCATGTCACCAAAGAGATTGGCGCGCTGGCACGGCCCGAAGAAATACGTTTCAGCGACATGCTTCCAAAGACGCGCTCCGGCAAGATCATGCGGCGCTTGTTGCGTGAGATTGCCACCAGCGGCTCAGTTAAGGGCGACGTGACGACACTTGAAGATTTCTCGGTGCTTGAGAAGTTGCGCGCCGAGGAAGAGTGATCATTTTTCCGTTTCTCATTTGTTATTAGCGAATTTTTTATTTGTCATTTGGCATTGCTGACTTCTTGTTCGTGCCTGTTCGTGTGATTTCGTGGATCGTTCTCATCTCTCGGCCAAGGAAACGATCAATGAAGTAACACGAAGCACCACGAAATGAAATCCAATCACCAGTGAAAAATGTCAACGTTGGGACGGTAGTTAAGAAACATATGGAAAATATCGGGAAATCCTGCCAGTTTTTTCCGAAGCGTTATAAACTCTCCGCTCAGATTAGATCCTCTTTCCCGAAAAGGAGTTGAAGTGATGCCTCGCCAAAGGGAAGTCGAAGGCCGCTCAGGGCCACGTTATCTCGTAAATTTTGAAGTGCGCGCGGAATGGGACGAGCCGGGAGGGGCTCATATTCTCTCGGAGGGAACGACAGAGAATGTCGGACCCGAAGGGACACTCGTACATCTGCCAAAAAAGCTTCCCGACGTGGGCAGCCGGGTGCGGCTTGAGGTGCAAGGTGAGGACGGTAAAAAGTTACAGGTCGTGGCCGAGGTCCTGCGCATCGAACGCAACCCCGGACATCCGCTGGCGGCGCTTCAGCTCCTGGGCGAAACTGACGAATGGAGAGGCTTAATCTGGGAGCCTGCCGCGCCCCGTATCGCCGCGCCACCGGCTCCTGAGAGCGATGAGTTAGAAGAAATTGAGGATGAGGACGAACTAACCAACTAAAAGGCCCATTCATGAAAATCCCCACGACTACTAGGCACGGAGGACATTTGGCATCGAATTTCGTGACCTGAGTCCATCGGAAAACCGCGCCGTACGCGGCATCATCAAGCGACTACACTGACCGCAGATCGAAAATTGTGAGCAGCAAAGAGGAATCCAAAGAGGTAGCCCGAACGGCCGCGAAAGCCGCAGTTGAGGCGGCGTGGCCGCAGACGCGCGTAATCCTGCGCGTGATCATCATCGTGCTGGTGGTGGCAGTTGCACTTTGGATATTGGTCAAGCTAACGGGCCTGATTCTGCTTCTCATCCTCTCCGTCTTTTTCGCTTATCTCGTCTCGCCCCTGGTAGATTTTCTGCGCCGCCCCCTCATCATCTCAGGGCGCCCGCGAACAATGCCGCGCCTGCTAGCAATCTCCCTCGCCTACTTATTTCTCATCGGAGCCATTGTTATAGCCATCTACCTGTTGGTACCACGTCTGGGCAGCCAGTTTCCGGAGTTTGCCCAGCAGGCCCGTGGTTACTGGAGAGACTTTGGCACCAGCACGCAGCGACTGAATGATTACTTGCGAATGCGACTGCCGCCGCCGGTCATGGATGCGATCAACAGCGAGGTACCCCGGGTAGTTGAAGGGGTCAGGGGAACGTTCGGCCTGGTAGTCGAACACATGATCGGATGGCTCGCTTACATACCATGGTTAGTACTGATTCCGGTCCTGAGTTTCTTCTTCTTGAAAGACGCGGAGGATTTTCGCCGCTCCGCCCTGCAGATGCTCCCACGGGGGCGTTGGCGCTGGCGCGGTGACGAGTTTTTTCAAGATATTAGCAGTACGCTCGCTGCCTATGTTCGAGCTCAATTGACCGCATGTCTGTTTATCGGAATTGTTTGCTCGATTGGTTTCGCACTGCTGGGTATGCCCAGCCCCCTGGTGCTTGGTTTCATAGCCGGTGTTTTCGAATTCGTTCCGCTTATTGGCCCACTGCTAATTGCTGTGCTGGCCGCGTTCGTGGCCACCCTTCATGCCGGTCCCTTCGTGGCGCTGGTGGTTTTACTGTTTCTGGGCGTGCTGCGCGTAGTGCAGGATTATGTCGTATACCCCAAACTGATTGGTCAGGGAATTCACCTTCATCCTCTGGCTGTGATAATTGCGATTCTTTCCGGAGCCGAACTGGCCGGGGTTGCCGGAATCTTCCTTGCCATTCCAGCGGTTGCGATCCTTACGGTGAGTTACCGGCACTGGTTGGAACACCGGGGCAGCGAGGGCCTGGCAGATGTTCTGGAACCCAGCCCCGCAACTCAACCTGAAGGTGGAGCTTCCACGGCGCAGATTGGTGAGATTTCTGAAGATTCGAACCATCCCGCACAGCAATACGACCCCGGAAGGGATCGCTCGCCCGCGCCGTGACCTCACAACTGGCGAACTGAAGATGCCGATTGAGTGATCCCAATAATGAGAAATGGAAAATGGAAAATGATCTGATCCGCAGACTGAAGTCTATGCCACTTTACCTGGCCTCACTGAGGTCGACGGACACGATCTACGAAATTACACGAACCATCACGAAAAATCTTTTTAGTGCCATTTCGTGTGATTTCGTGGATCGTCCTGTTGCTACGTTTGGTTGGGATGAGGGCCGCTTAGAACCTTAACAACTCGAAATACGGGATAACTCGCCGTCAGGAGGATCAGAGCGTAAACGCTGTTGCACGTGTCGCTCGCAACGGCCCCAACCAGGAACAAGATGGATCCGAGCAGAGCCAGTCCGGTGGTCCAGGGATAGCCCCAGGCACGATAAGGACGCTCCTTCTCCGGCTCCCGCGCCCGCAGCACAAAAACTGAAATAAAGGATAGGGTGTAGTTGGCGACAAAGAAAAACGCCAGCACGGTGATGACTTTTTCGAACGTCCGGCCGAAGACGATGAAAAGCACCGCGACGGTTGTGCTCACGAACAGGGCTACAGTGGGAGTCCCACCTTCGTTGACGTGCGCAGCCTTCCGTACGAAGAGGCCATCTCGACTCATCGCATACAGCACGCGCGTGGTCATCAGGTGTAAAGCGTTAATTGCGCTGAGCATGGACACAATGGTCAACGATCTGAAAACCGTGTCGCCGTATCCACCGAAGATCACCTGAGCCACGACGCCCGCGGCAAAGTCTTGTCCGGCAATTTCGGATAGTGGCAACACGTAGAGCAGGGCCAGATTGACCAGAAGATAAATTGCGATCACGGAAATAACACCGCCGAACAGCGCCCGAGGAATATCGCGACCAGGACGTTCAACTTCTTCGGAGAAATAAACCACTCCGGCCCAGCCGTCGTAGGTATAGATAATCGATTGCAACGCCAACACAAAGGCGGCAAGTAGCGGTAGTCCAGCGGGCATCGCCTTAGCAGGCTCAGAGACTGTACCCTGGCCGCCCAGCAGGAACGCCGTGATTATCAGAGCCAGGAAGGCCAGGGCCTTCAACAAACTCGTAACATTCTGAACGTTGCTGCCCCAAATAATTCCGCGCCATTGCAAGAGTGCCAAAAAGATCGCGATTGAGGCAGCGATCGGGGCGCTCTTTCCAGCCAGAGCGGGAAATAGTGCGCCGGCGAATTCACCGACCACGAGAGCGACTGCTGCGGTACTGCCGCAGCTTGAGATCCAGTCGCTCCAGCCCACGATGAATCCTGCATATTCGCCCAGTGCATAGCGAGCGAAAACATACTGGCCACCGGAACGCGGGATCATCGCTCCCAGTTCAGCAATCGAAATTGCCCCCAGGAGTGCGTACAAGCCACCCACGATCCAAACACCGAGAAACATCCAGACATTTGGTAGCAGGTCGGCTATGACTCCGGGAGTGCGAAAGATTCCCGCGCCAATCGTGTTGCCGATAATTACGGCCAGACCAAAGCCAACGCCGAGGACTTTTAGAAGCCGGCCGCGGCTCTCAAGTTGTGGGGTGGTTGCAGATTGTGTTTGCAACGTCGGTTTAACTTTAAACAGAGGAAATACTGAACGCGAAGAGTAAGCAGGTAACTCGTTTCATTGTCCTAATCAACTGAAAGAGTCGTTACCTGGGACTTCTCTTTTATTCAACTATTCAACGCCGGCTTTCAGATCCGCGTAAAGCAGCCGGTGAAAGAGATGCTCGCCGGCTTCCCGCCGGACCGAGAGCCGCCCGGCATTGTATGCGCGTGAGTTCAAACCGCGTTGCACTGATCTGCAAATAGAAACATCCTCGTCCTGAATGCGTTGACCTACCTCAATGCTGGCGCGATTGCATTCGCGCGCGGATTCGGAGACGTCGTGAAAGTAAAAGTCGAAAATGACTTCGGTCTTGTCTACGCCCAAAGGAATCACCAGGTTCGTATCCATAACGCCGTCGTACAAGTTGATCATGAAGTTGGGATAGATCCAGTAGTAGAGCGCGCGGTCCCCTTTTCTGACGGCGCCGGTCTCGGCTTCAGCGCCGTCGCTGACGACGGGACTCGACTGCAAACAGAATCGCCGGCCGTTTTCAATAGTGTAGTTGCTGTAGTCGAGGACGCTGTCGAGACCCTTGTGGAGATAAGGCACGTGGTAACCACCGTCGAGATAGTTGTCGACGAAGACTTTCCAGTTGCAGTCGAAGGTGTAGTGACGGCGTTCCATCCAGCGGAGCTTCTCGAGACTAAGCGGAAGGATCTGATCAATCAAGTCCGCGCCAAGAAAACTCTTGAGGTCGTTACCCGACGATTCATTAGTCGTCGAAGTCCCGGCGGTGTCACGCCCTTCCACCCGGACAAACACCCAGTTTTCCCACACGCTGGTTTGGACCGGCAACAGCCCGTTGGCGGCGCGATCGAAGTTACACACGCCCGAGAAATCCGGCGTGCCTTTCAACTCGCCTGCGAGCGAGTATGTCCAGCCATGATAAGGACAGCGAAGCTGGTTGGCCTTTCCCTCGGGCTCAGTCATCACGGCGGCGGCATGGTGCCGGCAGGCGTTAAAGAATCCACGCAGCACTCCATCGGATCCTCGAACGACAGCTATCGGCTCGCCGGCTATATCGCTGGTAACGTATTGCCCGGGTTCACGGACCTGATCGACGCGACCTGCCAACTGCCACGAATTAGCGAAGACGGTTTGGAGTTCAAGAATGTAGATGGCTTGATCCGTGTACCAGGGTGCCGGAATGGTCGACGCTTCCTCGAGCGGAGCGCTTGGGTTGTAGCTGTTAATGATTTCCAGCAGGGATAGCTTCATGCTTCAGTCAATCCTGTCAGAACGGCGAGCGGTAGCGACCCGGTCTGATCCGCAGCTTCAACGAACCTTGTCAATTGTTGCTCTCCTGCTCTGAGTTGAGTATCGCTCAGCCGACCGGGTCGCTACCGCTCGCCGTTCTGACATGACCGAGTCGCTACCGCTCGCCGTTCTGACATGACCGGGTCGCTACCGCTCGCCGTTCTGACATGACCGGGTCGCTACCGCTCGCCGTTCTGACATGACCGGGTCGCTACCGCTCGCCGTTCTAACCAAGTCACTACAACGCCGGCGTTGCAGTCTTCCGCTGCGGATTGAAGAACGGCGTCTTCACCACTCTTGCTCCTACGCGATGACGAACTGCTTCCACCGTGATCTCAAACTGAACATTAGTGCCCGGCTTGGCGCACTCGAGTTTCATCGTCGCCAGCGCGATCATCTTTTTTAATGTCGGCGACCAGGTGCTCGAAGTTGCTTTGCCAACCTGAGTCCCATCCTTAAAAACCGGCACCGCAACTCGCGAGGCGATTGGCGACACAGCAGGTGGCAACCCTACCGCTTCATACAAGGCTTCAACTTCGGTCCAATCAATCTCCAGACCGACAATCTCACGCGCGTGGCCGCGCTTCTGCTCAGCAATCAGCGCCGCCTGTCCTACAAACCGATTCTTATCGAGACTGACGAGGCGGCCCAGGCCCATCTCGAAGGGCGAATACCTTTGCTCAGCAATCAAAGCCTTCTTGCTGCTATTGAAATCGACATCGATCAGAAGTAAGCCAGCTTCAATTCGAGAGACGTCAAGCGCCAACATGCCGGCAGGATGAATGTCGAAAGCCTGGCCGGCGTCAATCAGGGCGTCCCACACCTTCAGTGCATGCTCTGACGGAACCCAGATCTCATATCCCAGATCGCCCGTGTATCCGGTGCGGGAAATCTCCACTGGAACGCCTGCGATTTTGCCCCGAGTCACGCGGAAATATTTCAGGCCTTCAATCTCTGCCCCTTCAACCACCGTCTGCAGCAGGCGGGCGGATGTGGGCCCCTGCAGCGCGAGCGCCGACACACGTTCCGAAATGTCTTCGATGTCAACATCCATGCCGGAGGCATTCTGGGTGAACCAACGCAAGCTCGGATCAGCGGCCGTCCAGCGATAGGTGTTTTCTTCCAGGCGCGAGACGGTGCCATCGTCAATCACCTTACCGCGCTCATCGCACCAGGGTGTGTAGACCACCTGGCCCACAGAGACCTTGCGCATGTCGCGGGTGATGATCCGATCCACAAGGTGGGTAGCGTCTGCTCCCGTCAACCTGTATTTGTACAAGGGTGAGATATCGATCAGCGCAGCCGCATTACGAATCGCGTTGTACTCATGTTCGTGATGAGGTTCGTAGGAGCTGACGGCGTAGTAGCCGGACCACTCGCGATAGTTCAGACTTTCGCAGAGCTGGAAGGTTCTTTCGTGAAAAGCAGTTCCAATGGCCATTGTTTGAGTGCTCACAATCCGCTAGAGCCCGCGATAGCGGGCGAGAGCATAAAGCCTAGGGTGGAGCGCAGCGGAACCCTAGGAACAGCACAGCGAAAGATCCAAGCCCGCGAAGCGGGTGACAGCCGATCAATGATCGTTGTGCAATGTTTCTCTCTTAACGATGGCTATCTTGATTGACCGCTGTCGCCCGCTCGCGGGCTTCCTCAAATTCCTTCAATATCGATTACCTAGGGTTCCGCTGCGCTCCACCCTAGGCTTTATGCTTTCGCCATGCTTCGCGGGCTCCAATCCTCTGTTTGTCAGGGCGAGCGATTATAAGTATGCTAGCGATTCTTCAGCAAGCCGCAATACCGATTAACAGATGAATACTCAATACGACGTCGTCGTCATTGGCGGCGGACATAACGGCTTGGTTAATGCCGCCTATCTTGCTCGGGCTGGGAAGAAAGTGCTGGTCCTTGAGCGTCGACACGTGCTCGGCGGCGCTGCCGTGACCGAAGAAGTATTCCCCGGTTTCAAGTTTTCCGTCTGCTCATACGTAGTTTCCCTACTCCGCCCTGAGATAATTCGCGAACTCGACCTGCCGCGCCACGGCTTGGAAATACTTCCCCTTGACGGCACGTTTACCCCGATGCCCAACGGCGATTATCTGTGGCGGGTCAACGATCATGCGAAAACGCGACGCGAAATCGCCCGCCATTCCCGGCTCGATGCTGAGGCTTATGATGAATACGGCAAAGCCATGATTGAGATGGCCCACTTCGTGAAGCCCATCATGAGCATGACTCCGCCGGATCCAACCTCACTAAATGTGAAGGGGTTGAAGGATCTGCTGTTCCTGGGCCGCAGATTTCAGCATCTGCCCGCGGAGGACAAATACAACCAGGTGCAGTTGATGACCATGAGCGCGGTGGACTTCCTGGATCAGTGGTTTGAAACGGACGTGCTCAAGGCGACGATGGCGGCCTCGGGAATCATTGGCACGTTCCTGGGCGTGCGCAGTCCAGGCACTGCATATGTGTTGCTCCATCACTACATGGGCGAGATCGACGGCGCCTTTCGTTCCTGGGGGCTCTCGCGAGGGGGTACCGGGGCTATCTCAAACGCGATTGGCGATGCCGCGCGAGAGGCAGGGGCGGAGATTCGCACGGAAGCACCGATAGCAAGAATCCTACTTAAGAACGGTCAGGCGAAGGGCGTGGTGCTTGCGAACGGCGACGAGATCTATGCCGACGTGATTTCGTCGAGTGTCGATCCGCGGCTGACGTTCATGAAGATGGTCGGCGAAGCCCATCTGCCCGAAGACTTTGCCGATGATCTCAAGCGTTACAAATACCGCGGCTCATCAGGTAAGGTTAATCTGGCGCTTGACGGACTGCCGAACCTTACGTCGTTGCCCGGAACGGGACACCACTTACGCGGGGCCATTTCGATTTCACCGTCGGTGGATTACATGGAGCGGGCGTACGATGAAGCGAAGTACGGACGCTTCTCGCGTCGTCCATACATCGACATCGTCATACCGAGTTTGACTGATCCATCCGTCTCGCCGCCGGGCAAGCATGTGATGTCGTGTTTTGTGCAATATGCGCCCTACAATTTGAAAGAAGGAAACTGGGACGACAAACGCGAAGCGTTTGGCGACACCGTGATCGAAACGATTGCCGAACACGCGCCCAACATCAGAGATCTGATCCTGCACCGCCAGGTGTTGACCCCATTGGATATTGAACGCGACTTTGGTCTGTCGGAAGGCAACATCTTCCAGGGCGAGCTCACGTTGGAACAACTTTTTTTCCTGCGGCCCGCGCCGGGCTGGGCGCAGTATCGCACTCCCATTCGCAATCTCTACCTGTGCGGGTCAGCAACCCATCCCGGTGGCGGCGTAATGGGAGCGCCGGGACGCAATGCTGCGATGCAACTCTTGAATGATTGGAAGCGCGGAAAGGTGTAACTCGTGGACATCATCATCATTGGAGGTGGCCATAACGGACTCGTGGCCGCCGCCTATCTCGCCAAGGCGGGATTGAAGGCGCTGGTTCTCGAACGGCGCGAGGTTGTTGGTGGAGGCGCAGCCACCGAAGAGATCCATCCCGGCTTTCGTTGCTCAACCCTGGCCCACAGCGCTGGCCCACTGTTCCCTCACGTCGTCAAAGATCTGAATCTAGCTCGTCACGGACTGGAAACGATAACTCCCGAAGTTCGCGTTCTCGCTCTCGACCCCAATGGTCGATCCCTAGCCATCTACAACGACGAAATCCGCACGGCCGCCGACCTTGAAAAGATCTCCGCTCGCGACTCCAAGAGCTATCCCGAATTCGCGGCCAGCTTCGCTCGTATTGGACGCGTCCTGTCTCCTTTGCTCACGATGACGCCGCCCTCAATTGAAAAACCCGCGCCGGGTGAACTCTTGAATCTGGGCCGGGTCGGTTTGTCGTTTCGCCGGCTTGGCAAGAAAGACGAGTATCGTTTACTTCGGTGGGGGCCGATGGCGGTTGCGGACCTGGTTGCCGAATGGTTCGAGACGGAACTGCTGCGCGCCGCCGTAGCCGCGCGCGGGATTTTCGGTGCGTTTGCTGGCCCATGGTCCGCCGGGACCAGCACCGGACTACTGTGGCAAGCGGCCATGGATGGTAACGCAGTGGCCCCGGCAGGTTTCGTTAAAGGTGGAATGGGAGCGCTCTCTGCAGCACTGGCGAAAGCCGCGGCCGATGCCGGGGTAGAAATCAGAACAGAAGCTGAGGTGGAGCGAGTGCTGGTAGTCGCAGGCAAGGCCACGAAGGTCGTGCTGAAGGGCGGTGACGAGATTCCTGCGCGCGCCGTAGTTTCAAACGCTGACCCGCGCACTACCTTCTTGAGATTGGTGGATCCGCTCGACCTCGACCCGGACTTTCTGATGAAGATTCGTAACTTTCGCGCCCTTGGGAGCGCCGGGAAAATCAATCTGGCCCTCTCCGGTTTGCCGTCATTCCCCGCCCTGAATGGCGGTGATGCCAGGACCCAACTTTCAGGACGGATTCATATCGGGCCGGACATCGACTATCTCGAGCGTGCCTTCGACGCCGCGAAGTATGGCGACTGCTCGCCTGCGCCCTATATGGACATCACGATTCCATCGCTTACGGATCCATCTTTGGCGCCGCCAGGCGCGCATGTCATGTCGGTCCATGTTCAGTTTGCACCTTACAATATAAAAACTGGCGATTGGAATTCGAGGCGCGAGGAGTTTGGCGATACGGTAGTCAATTGCCTGACAGAATCCGCGCCGAATCTTAAAGAGTTGATCGTTGGTCGCCAGATCATCACGCCCCTCGATCTGGAGCAGACTTACGGATTGAGTGGCGGACACATCATGCACGGCGAACAAACACTCGATCAGTTTTTCGCATTTCGCCCGTTGATAGGCTGGGCCCAGTATCGCACCCCGATCAATGGACTCTATCTGTGCGGAGCCGGCACCCATCCCGGCGGTGGCATAACCGGTGGACCAGGCGCGAATGCGGCGCGGGAGATCATCAAGGATTTTCGGAAGAAGTGATTTTTCATTTGTCATTTTTCTGAATCTCATTTCGTGGTGTTTCGTGTTATTTCGGGGATCGTTTGCTTGGCCGAGAAAACCGAACGATCCACGAAATAACACGAACGGACACGAACAATAAGCCACCAACAGGAAAATGAAAAATGCCAAATGACAGATGGAAAATGAGACCGACCGAAAACCCTGAAAGATGAAAACTCAGTTATGCCGACCAAACCCAAAAGAGCCTTTGCCAGTGACAACAACGCCGGCGTCCACCCCAAGGTGTTGGAAGCGATTACTGCGACAAATGAAGGGCACGTGGTTGCCTACGGCGACGATCCCTACACTGATGCGGCAGTCGAGCTTTTTCGCAAACATTTCGGCAAAGAGGTTGAGGTGTACTTTGTCTTCGGGGGCACAGGCGCCAATGTGTTGGGACTAAAAGCTGTCACCGAACCCTATCATGCGATCATCTGTGCCAACACGGCGCACATTAATGTAGATGAGTGTGGCGCGCCGGAAAAACTCACTGGCTGTAAACTGCTTTCTCTGCCAACCACCGACGGAAAGATCTCGGTCGATCAAATTCGACCGTTTTTGTACGCAGTGGGTTTTGAGCATCACGTTCAACCCCGGGTGATTTCAATTTCTCAGTCCACCGAAATGGGAACTGTCTATAAACCCCGGGAATTGAAAAAACTCTCGGAATTCGCTCACAAAAACGGAATGCTGCTGCACATGGATGGCGCCCGCATCGCCAACGCAGCAGCGAATTTAAAGGCCAACCTCAGCACAATCACTAGAGACGTCGGTGTCGATGTGCTTTCTTTCGGTGGCGCCAAGAACGGGATGATGTACGGCGAAGCAGTCATCTTCTTCGACCGAAATTTGGCAAAAGACTTTAAATACACCCGAAAACAAGGCACGCATCTGCCGTCAAAAATGCGTTTTATCTCAGCGCAATTTTCTGCGCTCTTGTCGAATGATCTCTGGCGGGAGAATGCGGCCCACGCCAATACCATGGCGACGCTCCTGGCTCAGGAACTCGGACGGATCCCGATGGTCGAGATTACTCAGAAGGTGGAATCAAATGGTGTGTTTGCGCGCGTACCCAAAAAGTATGTCGCTATTCTGCAGAAGCAATACTTCTTTTACGTTTGGAATGAACAAACATCCGAGGTCAGATTCATGACCTCCTTTGACACTACCGAGGGCGACATTAGGGACTTTGTAGACTTAGTGAAGCGGACGCTTGGCTAGCCCCAACCAGCCTGCGATAGCAGGCGAAAGCATAAAGCCTAGGGTGGAGCGTAGCGGAACCCTAGGTAAACGCACAAATAAGATCCAACCAGCCCGCGATAGCGGGTGACAGCAGATCAGGGATTTGTTTCATCAGCGATGTCTCTCTTGTTGCCGCTGCCCCCCGCTCCACGGGCTAGGAACTCAAATCTGATTGTCCCTGGGGCTCACGCCCCAGGCTTTGTGCTTCCGCCACGCTTCGCGCTCTATCCACAGCCAAGATTTCATTTGTCCGGCAGCGGCGGCTTCGTTAGCTTGCAGTCGACGTCCAGCGACTTGAGGAAATCCAGCAACGCCAGGCGCTGGTCCGGGAATATGTTGCGCTGCTCGATGTTCTTTCGGTCCAGATACTGATTCGGCTTGCCGCCGCCCAGCATAATGTCCAGCGCCTCTTCGAGTGTTTTCGCGCTACCGTCGTGGAAGTATGGGGCCGACTGGGCGATGTCGCGCAGCGTGGGCGTCTTGAAAGCTCCTGTATCTTCAGGTTTGTTGGTGACTTTGAACCTGCCGACATCCGGCTCTTTCTGGTCCATGCCAATGCCAACATTGTGATACTGCTGGTCGGTGAGCAACACTCCATCGTGGCAGTTCGTGCACTTAATCGCCTGAAAGACATTCCAACCGCGCACTGCACTTGCGCTGAGAGCTGACTGGTCTCCGGCACGGTAGCGATCCCAAGCTGTGTCTCCGCTGATGATCGTTCTTTCAAAAGCGGCGATGGCTTTTACTATGTTGTCCGGCGTCGCATCGCCGCCAAAGACTTTGCGAAACTGAGAGTTGTAACCCTCTATCGCATTTAGCTTGATGGCAATCTCGTCCGCCTTCGCGCCCATGTTTGCACCAGTCCACGCCGCCATGGCCTGCTTTTCGAGGGAAGGACTGCGCCCATCCCAGTAAAACTCTCTGTGGTATCCGATATTCCAGAGCGTGGGGCTGCTGCGGGGCAACTGTTTTTTAAAGGCACCGATGGATTTTGCTAATCCATCAGTTAGTCCCTTTTCGCAAACGTGACAGGAATAGCATGAGCGCGACCCGTCGCCGCTCAGGCGTTCGTCAAAAAACAACTGGCGACCGAGCGCTACCTTTTCGGGCGACATGGGATTATCAGCAGGGATGGGCATTGCTTCGTAAGTGGTTAACTGCTGCGGAAGGGGAAGAATCTCGGGTTGAAAACCGGTTGTTTCAGTTTTTCTTGTACAGCCGATCAGCACAACAGCACATGTGAAAAGAGCCACGACTACGAAGTAACTGAAGCGAAGCGGGTTTTCGTTCATTGAGTCTCCAGTGGGGAAGCACCCTCCGACTTGAGTGGAATAGCCTTGAATGGGGCGGATTTTTGCACCGCTCATAAAAAATGTCTAGCAGCTTGTACCTATACAGAACCGCGAGCGGTAGCGACCGGATCGAACACTCAACCCAATAAATAGCAATTCAAATCGAGTTGAGTTTAGGATCCGGTCGCTACCGCTCGCAGTTCTTAAGTAAACGAGGACGCTGCCCGCGATTAAAGGTGTCGCTAACCTGAATCCCTCCCCACACATTCTCCACCAATTCGCAGCACTCTCGGTCAACATTCGCCATACTCCTTGGATAACCTGCAAAAAATAAAAGGTGAGGGACTATGAAAACGCTCCGATTTCTGCTTTTGATCATCACTGCGGTTGCTGCACTCTCGCTTGCGGGGTGCGCTGGTAATCAAGACAACGCGAACACTACCGCCACATCCACTGTCACGCCACCGCCAACTCAGGTCTTAAAAGTCGTGCCGACTTCCCAGACCATCCTCGACCAGAAGAATTCGCGCGGGGAGCAAGAGGAAGCCAAGCCGGAGCTGCATGTAATTTCACCGGCCGACGGCGCGGTAATAGATGGCGCGGTGGTAGCGGTCAAACTTCATTTAGCCGGAGACCTCAAAGGCTACCAGCCACACAAGGATCCCGCCACTCAAAAAGGCAACCACATTCATGTAATCCTGGACAATGAGCCTTACGAAGCCTATTACGAATTGGACCAGCCATTCGAGCTGCGCAATGTCGTCGCCGGTAATCACACGCTGCGCGTCTTTCCCTCCCGTCCCTGGCATGAGAGTTATAAGAACGATGGCGC
>JALZJF010000079.1 GCA_030859905.1 Acidobacteriota bacterium | reverse complement strand
TGTGCGCCACGCTGTTGCCAGAATGTTCTTCAGCGCTCAGCGGCCCACTGTTTTCATTGTTATTGCCCGTGAAATTCTGCTGATTGAAACGAATGGTCAGGTGGTTGGCGTCATTTAGTCGGATGTCCGTTTTTAGCATGTACACGTCCTGATTGCGGCCGATCTGGTAAGTATTGATCTTTGGACCCAACAGCGCCCGGACATTAGCAGGCTGGGCGAAGAAGTTTGGCGGGTCGACGACATTCGGAATATTTGACCGCTGCCCGTCATAAGCAAAGAAAAAGAAAGCGCGATCCCGCTTGAAGGGTCCGCCCAGCGTGCCGCCAAACTGGTTAATCTGCGACTTTGGCCGCTTTGCTCGGCGCGAGGTCAAGATAGGAGTGTTGGAGTTTAAGGACTCATCACGGAAGTACTCAAACGCACTTCCATGCCACTGGTTCGTGCCTGATTTGGTGAC
Organism: Acidobacteriota bacterium; assembly: GCA_030859905.1. Classification (GTDB taxonomy): domain Bacteria; phylum Acidobacteriota; class Blastocatellia; order Pyrinomonadales; family Pyrinomonadaceae; genus PSRF01. The sequence continues at coordinate 24,078 of JALZJF010000079.1, read as the reverse complement.
CACGTTAATAACTGCGCCGCCTGCCCGTCCGAACTCGGCCGAGAAACCATTCTGATTCACCTGGAATTCTTGCACTGATTCTTCTGAGAACTGGTAAGGCGGGCGGGTGCCGGTGCGCCCAAACGATTGGCCGAAGAAGGTATTATTATTATCGGCTCCGTCAACTTGCAGGCTGTTAAGGGTTCCCTTTTGACCGCCGACGGCCAAATCCCCACCGCGAGTAGGATCGCGCACAACGCTGGGAGTCAGAGTGGCAAAGTCCAAAAAGTTGCGGCCGTTAACCGGAAGGTTTTGAATGGCGCGCTCATTCACTGTCGAAGAAACTGAGCTGCGGGTGGTTTCGACGATCTGGCCTTCGGCCGTAACATCCACCATGGTCGCCGTACCGGCGACGCTCAATTGAATAGGAAGCGGGGTCTGCCCGCCGACTGTTACTTCGACGTTCTCGAAAGAGGCTTCGGCGAAGCCTTGAGCGCCGCTCGCCGTCACTTTGTATCTGCCCGGTGGTAAAACAATAATGCGGTAGTTTCCTTCATCGTCTGCGGTGACAGTCTTGGCAAGACCAGTATTTTGGTTCCGAGCTGTGATTGTAACTCCCGGAAGGACTGCACCGTTGGGATCAATTACGCGGCCCTCGATATTTCCCGTCGTTGCCTGGGATTGGCCGAAAGCGCCGGCTGATGCGGTCAAAATAAAAAGGGCTAGCAAACAGAATCTGAGCAGCGGTGTTGCCTTCTTGAACATATTCTCCTCGTTTCGGAACTAGAGTTACTTGGAAAGATTAGGGCTTGCGTGAAGTGCTGCGAAGACATCGAACAGCTTTTCCCACGCGAAATCATGCATGATTACAGAGAATGCTGTCTGCGCGCGGAGATACTAGTGCAGAGCCCAAACTAAAGCAAGAAACCTAAAGAAAAAATCCTTCCGCAGGAATACGGCCGGTGAGTTAGGTGCGTCGTTCAACTGCCACCGGACGCCGGAGAGCTAGCAGGCGCCTGCCGCTGGTGGTCTGCAGAATGCTCATTACGCCCATATAACCAAAACCAAAGAAGAAAAGCGAAAGGAATGGGATCGTTCCCCACATATGCAAGCGCGCGGCGTAAACAATTGCGAGCAGGAAATACACCGAGAAACTCAACTCGAGCAATGGCAGCAATCCTCGCTTGCGTTTGTACTTCTTGGCCTTCCAGGTTTCGTCATTCGTCTGTTCCACACTGTACTTCGGAGTTCGAACAAAGTCTGACTTGATTCCCAGCAGGGCCTCCATGACCGCCCGTGCATTCGAGAAGGCAAGACCAATGCCCAGCCCCATTACCAGCGGCAGGTGCAGCATTCGTGGCGTGCGTCTCTCATCGAGATACCAGACGGCCGTTCCATAAAACAGAAAGACAGAGATCGATGAGAAAAAGAGCAGAGGTAGATCGAGGATCATCAGATGGTAGAACGGCTGATTATAACGGACAAGCAGCAGTGGGAACTGCAAAAAACTGGCAACGATCATGAGCGGGTAGCTGATGTTACCCGTCAAGCGGAAAAACATCTCGAGTTTGACGCGCAACGGCAGCGGCGCGCGCCAGATCCGGGGATAAAGTTTAAGCCCGACCTGCATCACGCCTTTGGCCCAACGCCGCTGCTGCGCCTTGAAGGCATTGATCTCAACCGGAATTTCGGCGGGCGCTTCTTTATCAAGCAGGTAAACAAATTTCCATCCCATCAACTGCGCGCGAAAGCTGAGGTCCGTATCCTCGGTCAAAGTGTCATGCTGCCAGCCACCACTCAACGCAATCGCTCTCCGCCGCCAGATGCCCGCCGTCCCGTTGAAATTGAAGAAGCCCCCAGTACGATTGCGAGTGGTTTGTTCGACAACGAAATGCCCATCGAGCATGATGGTCTGCAACCGTGTCAGCAGATTGTAGTCCCCGTTAATGTGAGACCAGCGCATCTGGGCGCAGCCGACGAGGGGATCTGTAAAGAAGTCGACGAGCTTTCGCAAGCAATCCGGCTTTGGTACGAAGTCAGCATCGAAAATCGCCAGTAGTTCACCCTTAGCTACTTTGAGTCCCTGTGCCAGGGCGCCGGCTTTAAAACCAGTCCGGTCGGCACGATGCAGGCAATGAATGTCAAAACCATGCTGCGCATACTTCGCGACCGTTGCCTCCGCCAGCTTCACGGTCTCGTCCGTTGAATCATCGAGGACTTGTATCTCAAACTTCTCTCTCGGGTAGTCGATCTCTGTCACAGCTTTTACCAGTCGCTCCACAACGTACATCTCATTGAAGAGCGGAAGTTGCACGGTAATGACCGGCAAATCTTCTTCGGCGAATTTTCCCTTGGGCACGGGAATAAACTTGCGGTAGCGCCAGAAGTCAATAACCTGCTTAATACGGTAGCCACCGTAGACTGCCAGCACGGTAAGGATGGCGAAATAAAGAATTAGTATCGTCCAATCAAAGCCATCGAGACGATAGAGTGGGCTGATATTGCCGGCTGTCCTCGTGATCGCGTCACAATAACCGGGAAAGTCGTTGCAGAGATCACCGGTCAGGGAGGGCGTGGCAGGCTGAAAAAAAGAAAACAACATTATGAATGGCTTAATCAACTAGAACGTTCTGGCTCTCTTGCACTGCCTGACGTCGCGGCCCACCGGAAAGAGGATTCTAACCCATAAGCCCCTCTTGTTAGAAATCGGGGCACGGACAGACGATCACGAAGTCTCACGAAATCACGCGAACAAGTTTCGTGTTAGTTCGTGTACTTTCGTGGATCGTACTAAATGCGACGAAGAGGCGCACCGTAATCGCTGGGTGCAGCGGTGATTTGTTCCGAGGTTGCGGCGGAATAGGCAGCCTTGAGCTCGCTCTGCTTTCCCACTCTGGGACCTAACATTCGCTGATAGAGACTCAACTGCACCAGCCCGGGCAGTACGTAAAACACCGAGACAGCACCGAGGAGAGCGCCGGTCAGAAGTCGAGAAACGTGACTGTTCTCCCAAATTCCAAGGAAGCTCAAAGCAAAGTCGATTGCCAGCGGTGCAGCCGCGATAAAGAGCCACTTCCGTTCGGGCGCGTGAGTGCGTTTCAACGAAGTCGTCACTGGATAGAAGGCCACGGCAGAGCCAAAGCCAACATAAAGTCCTGTACAACGAGCGCAAACTGCCAATGGATAACCGGAAAGATAAAAAGATCGTTCGGAAGCTTGATGGCAGACATGGCTGAACGCTTCGTAGACAGCGAACGAGAACCATAGCAACCCGTTAGCCCGAGCGAGCGGCGCGGCGACGAGTAACCCTAGGAAGAGGAGAGCGCCGACCACAACCAACGACCACATTATCAGTGGACGGCGATCAGGCACGCATTGTGGAATGTATTGATTGGGACCTAACATATCCTTATTGCCGATTGTCAATTGCCGATTGTCAATTCTAACGCACCTTGGCATTCAGATAACATCACATACGTACGTACCAATTCTTCAAATCGGCAATTGGCAATTGGCAATCTAAAATTATCTAAAATATCTAAAATCTAATCACCGTGTCCGGCCCACCTTCAATGTGCAGGGTATCAACAAACCGGATGTGCTTCGACTCGGTTGTCATTACCACGGAGTGCGTTCGTTTCCCTGCTCCAAAAAATCTCACGCCCTTGAGTAAAGCGCCGTCAGTCACGCCCGTGGCCGCGAAGATTATTTTCTTGCCCGGCGCCAGGTCATTGGTGTCATAAATCTTATTCGGATCTTTGATTCCCATTGATTCCAGACGTTCGAGCACTAGCTCCTTAGCCGGCACCTTGCTCTTGTCCACCCCCAGCCGATCCGGATCGAAAACAAGTCTTGCCTGAATCTCGCCGTTTAGACACTTCATTGCGGCCGCCGTGATAACTCCTTCAGGCGCGCCGCCAATGCCGATCAGGGCATGAATATTCGTCCCGGCAACCGCCGCCGAGATACCCGCAGAAAGATCGCCGTCTCCAATCAAACGTATACGGGCGCCCGCTTCGCGGACATCTGCGATCAATTTCTTGTGGCGCGTGCGGTCAAGAACAATAACAGTTAGATCGTCGACGTCGCGACCCAGCCGGCGAGCGATGTTCTTCAGATTATCTTTGACGGGCGCGTCGAGATCGATTACCCCTCGTGAGGACGGTCCAACCACAATCTTGTCCATATAAATGTCAGGCGCGTTAAGCAGACCGCCGCGCTCAGCGGCCGCCAACACGGCAATGGCGTTGTTGGCGCCCAGGGCGCAGAGGTTCGTGCCTTCCAGCGGATCGACAGCAATGTCTACTTCGGGACACGATTCCGCCAATTCTTCGCTTACGCCAAAGCCACCGCCGACCTCTTCACCGATGTAAAGCATGGGAGCTTCGTCGCGCTCGCCCTCGCCGATCACGATACGCCCGCGCATCGGCACTGTGTCCATGACCTCGCGCATGGCCTCGACCGCGACGTGATCTGAATACTTCCGATCGCCCTGGCCCATGGTGCGCGCTGAAGAAATTGCAGCCGCCTCGCATACTCGCAAGAAATCCAGAGACAGCTCGCGCTCTGTCTTTAGCTCATGACCCATTTGTATCTCTCCTGATTCCGGAATTGGCTGCGAGACAGTGAAGATTGCCGCCGTTCGCAGATGAAGAAGTGCGGCCTCATACTAACAGAGCGGTAGAGAATTTTGTAGCTTTGGGCAGTGCCGGTCTCTTGATAAAAGCAACTTGTTCCCGCATATGGTGGAGCAGGACATCGACGGCAATCCGCTCATTCGTATACACTCGGAGGCATACCATCGAACCACCGTTGCCAAACCTTGTCACGGAGACCGCAAAGATGAAAACTTCCAAACCTTTCGTGCTCGACTTGAGTGAAGTTGGCGCAGGGGACGTCGAACTCGTCGGTGGCAAGTGCGCCAGTCTGGGCGAACTGTTTCGTGCGCTGCTGCCGCGGGGTGTCCGCGCCGTCGATGGCTTTGCCACGACCAGCGAAAGTTATCGGTTGCTACTCGAATCGGCTGGCCTCGGTGAGCGGTTGCGCGAATTGATGAGCGGCCTTGACCACAACGATATCCGCGCGCTTAACCACGCCGGTCGCGAAGCCCGTGCGTTGATGCTCGACACACCCTTACCCAAAGAGGTGCACCAGGCGATCCTTGGCGCCTACCGAAGGTTGTGCCAACGCCTCGGCCGCACACCGGAAGTAGCAGTGCGATCTTCAGCGACCGCCGAGGATCTGCCTGACGCCTCGTTCGCTGGACAACAAGACACTCTTCTGAATGTGCGCGGCGAAGATCGGCTGATCGACGCCTGCCACCGTTGTTTCGCATCGCTTTGGACTGATCGAGCCATTTCGTACCGCGCCGCTCGCGGCTTTGACCATTTCGAAGTAGCGTTATCAATCGGGGTTCAGCCCATGGTGCGCTCAGACCAGGCCTGCTCGGGTGTGATGTTCACTCTGGACACGGAGTCAGGTTTTCGCGATGTCGTCGTGATCAACGGGGCTTGGGGTCTGGGCGAAGCAATCGTTCAAGGCATGGCTACACCAGACGAGTGGGTTGTCTTCAAGCCAACCCTGCAAATCGGCGCTCGCCCGATCGTCAGCCGCCGTCTCGGTGGCAAAGAAGTGAAGATGGTCTACGGACTCGACGGGCGCGGAACGCGCACGCGCGAAGTGGTAGAGGCCCAACGCGGCCGATTCGTGCTGGGCGACTACGAGGTTTTGGAACTCGCCCGCTGGGCCTGCCTGATCGAGGAACATTATTCAACCCTCGCCGGTCGCTCGACGCCCATGGACATCGAATGGGCCAAAGATGGATACACCGGTGAGCTTTTTATTCTTCAAGCCCGGCCCGAAACGGTCCACGCCAGCAACCGCGAGAACTACATCGAAACCTACAGACTGACCGGCGACCACGATGCACCGCTCGTTTCCGGCATCGCGGTAGGCGAAAAGATCAGTCACGGTCGCGTTCACGTGTTAGCCGACCCCGATCACCTGGCGGAGTTCAAAGCAGGTGACGTGCTGGTGACGTCGATGACTGACCCGGCCTGGGAACCGATCATGAAACGAGCCGCGGCGATTGTTACAGACCGCGGCGGCAGGACTTGTCACAGTGCCATTATCAGCCGAGAGCTGGGTCTTCCCTGCATTGTGGGCACGGGAAACGCTACTCAGCTTTTGCAAAGCGGCGTCGACGTGACTGTTTCATGTTCCGAAGGCGCGCACGGAAATATCTATGAAGGCCGGATTGAATTCGCGGTTGACCGGCGGGTCGTAGGCGACGAACAGAGGCCGCGCACACAGGTAATGATGAACGTCGGGGATCCTGATCATGCCTTTGCGGTGGCTTCGCTTCCGAATGATGGCGTGGGCCTCGCACGTCTGGAGTTCATCATCAACAATCACATCGGCATCCATCCGATGGCCCTGGTGCATTACCCGCATCTGCAAAGTCCTGAAGTGGTCCGCGAGATTGAGTGTCGCATCGGAGAAGAAGATCCTCGCGACTTTTTTGTCCGCCGCCTGGCGGAAGGGATCGCTCGGATCGGGGCGGCGTTTTATCCCAAGCCGGTGATAGTGCGGATGTCTGATTTTAAATCAAACGAATATGCCATGTTGATTGGTGGTCAGGAGTTTGAGCCGACGGAAGAAAACCCGATGCTCGGCTTCCGCGGGGCGTCGCGATACTACGACGATCGCTACCGGGAAGGCTTCAAGCTGGAATGTCTGGCGCTCGAGCGCGTGCGCGATGAAATGGGCCTGGTAAATGTGAAGGCAATGATTCCCTTCTGCCGCACGGTGGCGGAAGCGGAACGGGTCGTCGGCTTGATGGCGGAGTTTGGACTAAAACAGGGCCAGCACGAACTTGAGGTCTACGCAATGTGCGAATTGCCCGCCAACGTCATCTGCGCCGATGAGTTCCTGCGCGTCTTCGACGGTTATTCGATTGGATCAAATGATTTAACGCAGTTAACACTCGGTCTTGATCGCGATTCCGAAATGGTGGCGCATCTGTTCGATGAGCGCGATGGGGCAGTTGAACGAATGGTGACCTTGGCTATCGAAGCGGCCCATCGAGCCGGTAAGAAGATTGGAATTTGCGGACAGGCGCCCTCCGACTATCCAGAGTTTGCCCGCTTCCTGGTGGAAAAGGGCATCTCATCAATCTCTCTTAATCCCGACACGGTTCTTCAAACTACTCACATTATACTTGAAGCCGAAGCCCAGCTTGCGACTGGGGACGCCACTCTTGAACAAAGAACCCCGCCATCTGCGCCAGGCATTGAACGCCTGGGCCTGGCCACCTCATTCAGCGATACGGTAGCTGAGTAGTCTGTGACGATCTCAGATGGGACATCTCAGATTTGAGAATTTGAGATCTGAAATTTTTCAGAAACTCCCTTGCATCTGCGCCTTGTTAGGGGCAACATGTTAATTCCGAGGCTCAGCTTCCAAGGTGGTGCTGGTGTGGCTCGAATGGTCTGGGGCAGCGCAGGAGTGACTTCACATGGCCACGATCTTAATTGTCGATGATGATAACAACATCCGGGAGACACTTGCCGAGCTGCTCTCGGACTCTAACGAGTGTCATACGGCGGATCGAGCTGAACAAGCGTTGGCATATTTGGAGGTCGAGAACTACGACGTAGTCTTAACGGACATTTCAATGCCGGGTTTGAGTGGGCGCGAGATTCTAAAATGCGTTCAGGAACGCCATCCCACCACCCCGGTGATAGTAATCTCCGGAGATTCCAACGCCGAGGCAGCAGCAGAATTACTTTCCCTGGGAGCATTCGCATATCTGACGAAACCATTTCAATTGGAAGTGGTAGAAGACACAGTTAACCGCGCGCTTGCCCGTCGTCAGGAACTTCGCGCCACGCCTTAGAAGAATTATAACAACGAAAATTTGACTTGATGACTTGACTGGGCATAAAGAAGCATCGCAAATATTCCCTGAATCCGATTCGCAATAACCAACCCGCTCTTGGATAGGAGGAGATTTTCAATGGCAACCGCTGGTCAAATTCGACCCATAAACGAAGACAAACTGCACGAGTTTCTTGGTAAGGTTGTTGGAGATTTCGGCGCGGCTCTGAGCTCGTCACTCGTCTATATCGGGCAAAAGCTCGGGCTTTACAAAGCAATGGCTGGCGACGGTCCGGTAACTCCCGCCGAGCTCGCCCAGAAGACTTCCACAAACGAACGCTACATTCGCGAGTGGCTAATCAATCAGGCAGCGGGCGGATATGTTGACTACGACACTGCGAGCGGTCGCTATTCGCTTTCGCCTGAGCAGGCGGTGGCCCTGACGGATGAAGCAAGTCCTTTCTTTGTAGGCGGCGGTTTTTATGTCGTAAAGGCAATGACGGCCGCGGTGGCGCGAATTGAAAATGCATTTAAGAACGGAGGCGGCATGCTCTGGGGTGATCACGATCCAGACCTCTTCGTCGGCACGGAACGCTTTTTCCGCCCAGGGTACGCCGCGCATTTGATCGCTTCGTGGATTCCGGCGCTTACCGGCGTTGAGGAAAAACTAAAGGCCGGGGGCATAGTGGCAGACATCGGCTGCGGTCATGGTTCTTCGACGATCATCATGGCTCAGGCTTATCCGGCTTCAAAGTTCTGGGGTTTTGATAATCACGAAAAATCGATTGAGACTGCGCGCCAACGCGCGAAAGATGCCGGTGTTTCTGATCGCGTGACTTTCGAAGTCGCTAACGCCAACCACGTTCCAGATCACCAATATGACATGATTGCTTTCTTCGATTGCCTGCACGACATGGGCGATCCGATCAGCGCGTGCCAACGAGGCAACGCTCGCCGACGACGGTGCAGTTTTGATTGTGGAACCAATGGCGGGCAACACGGTTGAGGAGAACTTCAACATCATCGGCCGCACCTTCTCCGGCGCATCTACACTCTGCTGAACCTCAAATTCAATGGCGCTCGGTGGCCCAGCACTCGGCGCGGTTGCCACTGAAGACGCTATTCGCGACACGGTATTAGCTGGCGGCTTCACCAAATTCCGCCGGGCAACCGAGACGCCGTTCAACCGGATCTTCGAAGCGCGGCGCTAATGTGCTGCGTATCGATAATTGTAGGGGTGTCCCTCCCAAGAAACTCCGGACGGCGGGGGCTAGCTAAGCCCCATCTTGAGTGCAAGTTAGAGAAAGAGCGGCGAAAACCTCCGAAAATCGTCCCGAGGAGTTTCTTTTGGACATCTGCAGGCGGTATCGCCTGCTCTGAAACTCCGTGGGCACCCCGTGCTATCCGCAGATTACCCAGACTAAAAGAAACGGACTGCTACAAAGTGTTTTCGACTTTCGTCGTCTTACTGCCCAAGTGTTTCGCGTAATCTGTGTAATCTGCGGATAGATGGGGGCGGCCACGGAGTGCCGCCCCCTACAACTCCTTCCGTCTAATCAGCCGCCGCAACGCGAGCGTCTGCCGGGCTCCAGGGCGGCAATCGCTTACGCGCAGACTTCTCACTTTTCAAACCCAATGCCCAGTCGGCTTGCATTAGTGTATGTATGTCGCGGGTTCCCTCGTAGATAATTGCGGCTTTGCAATTACGCAAGTAACGTTCGACGGGGTAGTCGTTTGAATAACCGTTGGCCCCGTGAACCTCGATGGCCATGGAAGCTGCTTTTTCACTCCTCACAGTAGCCTGCCACTTGGCCAGACTGGTAGCGCGAGCGTTTGCTTGTCCCGTGTTCTTGAGATAGCCCGCATGCAGCCAGAGCAAATGGGCCATCTGGTAATCGGCCTCCATTTCCGCAATCTTCTGTTTGACTAGTTGGTGATTTGCGATCTTCGTACCAAAGGTCTCACGTTCCAGAGCGTAGGCAACCGAAGCATCTCGCGAAGCGCGGATGACGCCGGTGGCTCCGGCGGCAACCGTGTAGCGACCCTGCTCGAGGGCAAACATAGCGATCTTGAATCCCTCGCCCTCTTCACCGACCAGGTTATCCTTCGGAACCCGCACGTCCTGCAATGAAAAATATCCGGTATTGCCGGCGCGGATACCAAGCTTGCCATGAATCGTTCCCGATGAGAATCCCTTCATACTACGTTCGACAATGAAGCAGGACATGCCACTGTGATCCCGTTGCCGCCGCTTCTCTTCGTCAGTCCAGCAGAAGAAGAGAAAGTTATCGGCGACGTCAGCGAGGCTGATCCACATTTTCTCGCCGTTAAGAACGTATTCGTCCCCGTCGCGCCGAGCTGTTGAGCGAGAGCCCACTACGTCCGAACCTGCCCCTGGTTCAGTTAGACCGTAAGTCGCCAACTTCTCACCTTTGGCTTGCGGAACGAGATACTTGCGCTTCTGATCCTCAGTGCCCCAGGTGTAAAGCGTCAGTGAGTTGAGACCCGTGTGCACTGACATGACTACACGCATAAAAGTATCAATGGCTTCCAGCTCCTCGCAGACCAGACCAAGCGAAATGTAGTCAAAGCCGGCGCCGCCGTACTCCCCGGGCACGCATACGCCGAGTAGATTTAGGTCACCCATCTTCTTCAACACCTCAGGATGAAATTCCTGCTTCTCGTCCCATTCTTTGATATAAGGTGCGACCTCTTTTTGGGCGAACTCGCGAACAGTCTGCGTTAAGGCTTGGTGGTCTTCGTTTAGCTCGAATTCAATCATTAGATATTAGCTCTTCGGACTTGGGGTTAAGAAGTGACCGGCCATCTTACCGAGTCCAAAGTCCAATGTCCAAAGTCCAATGTTCGGAGTCTTGTCGTGGAGCTTGAGGCTCGGCACCATGGCTGAAGCGCAAGCCCAAAAGCAAAACGCCACACCCTTTGTTATACTTTCGGGGATGACGAAAAAATCTAAGTCCAACAGCGTATCTGTCGGGCTCGTGCAGATGAGTTGCGAGGAAAGGCCGGAACAGAATTTCAAGAAGGCCGTCTCGCGCATCGGCCAAGCTGCGAAAAAAGGCGCGCGCATCGTCTGCCTGCAGGAGCTTTTCCGGTCCCGGTACTTCTGCCAGACTGAAGATACTGAACTCTTTAAGCTTGCGGAACCGATTCCGGGACCTTCGACGGAGGCCCTTTCCAAAGTTGCGCGAGAGAAAAAGATTGTCATTATCGCCTCGCTGTTTGAGAGACGAACCCCCGGCATCTATCACAACACCGCGGTCATTATCGATGCCAATGGCAAGATGGCCGGCAAGTATCGGAAGATGCATATACCCGACGATCCACTCTACTACGAAAAGTTTTATTTCACGCCCGGAGATCTGGGATTTCAAACACATGACACAAGGTTCGGAAAAATCGGCGCCCTGGTGTGCTGGGACCAATGGTTTCCCGAGGCAGCGCGTTTGACAGCGCTTTCCGGCGCCGAGCTTCTCTTCTATCCCACGGCGATCGGCTGGTTGCCTGGTGAAGAGGAAAAAATGAATCAGGATCAGCATTCCGCCTGGGAGACGATCCAACGCGCTCACGCTATCGCCAACGGAGTCTATGTCGTGGTAGTAAATCGCGCCGGACGTGAGGGCAATCTTACGTTCTGGGGCCAGTCGTTCGTAGCGGACCCGTTCGGCCGCATCATTGCCAAAGCATCCGCGGACAAAGAAGAAGTGCTGGTGGTCGAATGCGACCTCAACAAGATCGAGGAGACGCGGCAAGATTGGCCTTTCCTTCGCGATCGCCGCATCGACGCGTATGCTCCGCTGTCCGTCCGTTTTCTTGAACCCTCACCCGCCAAGTGATGAAGAAGCCGACTCCCGCTGAACTCGGTTATCACATGCCGGCTGAGTGGGACCGACACCATGCGACCTGGCTCACATGGCCTAAAGACCCTCTTACCTGGCCCGATCGCGTGCCATTGGTAGAAGACATCTTTCTGCAAATGATGATTGCATTGGCGCCGCACGAAACAGTGAATCTACTGGTTGATAATGCCGAGTCGGAGGACGGAGTGCGCAGTCGTTGTACTTTTGCTGGCGCCGAGAACATTCGTTTTTATCGAATCCCAACCGTGGATTCATGGATACGAGACTACGGTCCAAATTTTCTGGTGAATACCAAAGGCGAGTGGGCTTACAACGATTGGGTTTTCAACGCCTGGGGAAATAAGTATGAGGAGCTGAAACAAGACGACTCGATTCCTGCGCAACTGGAGAGACTATTAAGAGTGCCGCGATTTGAGCCGGGAATTGTGATGGAAGGCGGTTCGATTGAAGTCAACGGCGCAGGTGTGGTGATGACCACCGAACAGTGCCTCTTGAATCCGAACCGCAACCCCGATTTGAAGCGGCGCGAAATCGAGGGGTACTTGCGTGAGTTTCTTGGAGTTCAGAAAGTACTCTGGCTCGGCGAAGGAATTGTTGGCGACGACACGGACGGTCATATCGACGATATCGCCCGCTTCGTGTCAGCAACAACCATCGTCTGTGCGCATGAAGAAGATCCACAGGACGGCAATTACAAACTGCTGCGAGAGAATCTCGACCGATTACAGCGCGCCACCGACGCCAATGGGCGCTCCTACGATATCGTTACCCTCCCGATGCCGGGCGTCGTCGGCCCCTCGAACGAATCTTCTCCGCGTCAACTCGATCGCCTGCCCGCCAGCTACGCAAATTTCTACATCGCCAACAACGTAGTGCTGGTCCCCATCTTCGGACAAGCGAACGACACGCGCGCTCTTGAAATTCTCCAGGGGTTGTTTGCTGACCGCCGAGTCGTGGGAATCAATTGCGAACCGCTGGTCTGGGGTATGGGGACGATTCATTGCGTCACGCAACAACAGCCCGAACCCTATCCACAGATTACGCAGATGATGCCGAACCGGAAACAATAAAGCGCTTGTACTCGAGTGAACGCGTGCCAAAGTTCAAAAGCAAACCTATCTCGTTGCTGCTGGCTTTTAGGTAATTTATTACCTGAGCAGCCTCCATTCCACTCAATCGTCCTAGAGCTTTTAATTCTACGACGATCTTGTCAAAGCAGATAAATCAACTTTGTACGCAGTGTCCAGCTGAACTTCCTTATAGAAGACTGGAAGTTTAACTTCTCTTTCGAATGGAATTTCCCGGTTGGCGAAACTCCAGCATCAATGCCGCTTGGTAAATAGGTTCCAGGAATCCACATCCCAAAAGGGTGTGAACTTCCATTGCGGCTCCTATGATCGCGAAAGTTCTTGGGTCATTCTCCGTGAGGTTTTTCATGAGGTCTTTCATGGTGAGGCCTTTCTTTTGAGGAATCTGCGAAATCTGTGGATAGCATCTTATACGCTTCCCTTGTGGCCTCCTCAAGAGTACTGACGCGACCGTCCAATTGCATCTCGTATACAGCCTGAGTGATCTCCCCCATTCTTGGACCAGCAGTCAGACCCAATTCGAGGAGATGACGGCCCATCAGCAGCGGCGCGGGAGCTTGTTGTTCGACAGCCAGTTCCTTCGCACGCTTGATAAACCATTCCTGCGCAGCCGAGTTGTACCATTTCTCGCGCGGAACCCAGGGCGCATTGCGTCCCAGCGAATCGGCTTTCGCAACCCGGTACAGCAGATCGAGTTCACACTTGCGCGCCAGACGTCGGAAAGCGCCATTACCCACCTCGTCACGTTTCTTGTAAAACTCGCCCGGCTTCAGATGCTCCCGCACCAGGGCAATCACCTGCGCCCGCACGTCGTAACCGGCTAAAGTATGAATGTTAAGACGATCAAGGAAACTTTCTGTCGGGGTTACACCGGCCTCCTCGTGTCCGCGCGACCGGTAGCGTCCCTCCAGGAACTCCGTCGTCGCAGGTTTGCCAAAATCGTGGGCCAGTGCCGCGAGCATTACCGTAACCTGTTTTCCATATGGCAAATCTTCGATTGAGTCTCGCGCCCTATCGACCACGAGCTTCGTGTGGATGAATACATCGCCCTCCGGATGCCATTCCGGATCCTGAGGTACACCATCGAGAGCCTTGATTTCCGGGAACAGCTTCTCAGTCACTCCGAGCGAGCGCAGCCATTCAATACCGATTGAAGGGCGCCTGGCGAGCAGGAGTAGCTTCTCCATCTCACCCCAGATGCGCTCCCTGGGAAGATCCGAAAGATCCATCGCGCGGCAGAGAGCTGCCGTCTCTGGCTCGATACCAAACTCGAACCTGGCGGCGAACTGCGCCGCTCGCAATACACGCAAACTGTCTTCGACGAATGTTTCGGGTGAAACTGCGCGCAGAATTTTCTGTAAGATGTGCTCTAGTCCGTTGAAAGGGTCGATTGACTCTCCCGTTAGCGGATCTCGAAGAACTGCGTTAATCGTGAAGTCGCGCCGGCGCGCCGCCGCTTCAAACGTCATTGCCGGGTCGCCTTCAATGACGAAGGCGCGATGACCGCGACCGGATTTGCGCTCGCGACGCGGTAACGAGACGTCCAAATCAGGGCCCAGTTTGTAGACAGTGAAAGCTTCGCCCGCAACGTTGACGCTGCCGAAGTGATCCAGGATTTCACGCAGTCTCACTGGCTCGATGCCGTAGACTTCCAGGTCCCAGTCCTTCGGTGGAGCGCCCATCAGCATGTCGCGCACACAACCGCCAACCAGAAGCGCCCGGCCGCCTTCCCCGTGAATGCTGCTCGCAAGTTTGATTATTTTGTCGGGGATCTCGGACATGGGGTCCAATGTCCAACGTCCAATGTCCAAAGTCAACTGCGCATCTCTGAAACATTGGACTTTGGGCGTTGGGCTATTCTTCAGGTTCATCAGGGACGGTGATCTGAATCCCACGAATTGAAGGAATGCAACTCAGCACCTGGGCGCGGTCGATCCTGGTCATCTCGGTTCCGGCCGCATGCCAGAGTTTCACCCAGAAAGTCTTGGTGTCACCGTGGATTGCAAACGTGGATCCGTCGTTCATCACCGCGACCGGCTCCGCTATAGTGCCGGCGCGCAACTCTTCGAGCAGTTCAGGAATGAAAGGCTTAAACTGATCAAACTGCACGAGCAGTGCGCGCTCGTCAACCTCGGCGGGCGGCAATTCAACCGGATCGCCAGACTCCAACAGCAACCGCGATTCCGTTTGTTGGTTCTGTTTCTTTACTATCGCCATGACGAAATCAGTCCAATGTTCAATGTTAGTCCAACGTCCAAAGTCCAATGTCCAAAGTCAGAAACCAAGTTGAAGAAACGGACGTTGGACTTTGGACGTTAGACATTGGACTAGGCTCTCAGTCTGTTCAACAAATGCTCCTGAAGTTCCGATACCTTAACCCGTTCCTGTTCCCAGGTGTCTCGGTCCCGCACGGTGACGGCTTCATCCTCAAGCGACTGGTGATCGATGGTTACGCAGCAGGGAGTGCCGATCTCATCCTGCCGCGCGTACAGCTTTCCAATGCCCCCGGTGTCATCGTAGACCGCGCGCAACAACGGCTGTAGAGAGCGCTTGATTGCTTTGGCCATCCCAACCACCTCCGGCTTGTTTTTAGCCAGTGGCAGAATAGCAGCCTTGATGGGCGACAGGGTTGGATGAAGTCTCAGGATTACCCGAGTCTCTCCCCGGTCGTTGGTCTTCTCTGAATATGAATCCATGAGCACGGAGAGCACGGTGCGATTCACACCGGCGGCCGGCTCGATCACATAAGGATAAAAACGCTCCTTGCTGGCTTCATCGAAATAGGACAGGTCCTCCGTCGAGTCGGGATTAAGACGCTTCCCTCCCGCGTCCTCGGGTTTCTTTGAGTGCGTACGCAGATCGAAATCCGTGCGGTTGGCAATACCCATCAGCTCGTCCCATTGGCGCTCTTGTTCTTCGCGTTCGGGAAAAAACCGGTATTGGATATCAACCGTGCGTTTAGCATAGTGTGCCAGTTCTTCTTTTGGTTGTTCATAGAGGCGCAGATTGTTCCCCGAGATACCCAGACCGGTGAACCAGTTGAAGCAGCTATCGATCCATTCCTGATGGACTTGCTCGTCTTCGCCGGGGCGAACAAAATACTCCATTTCCATTTGCTCGAACTCACGAGTGCGAAAGATGAAGTTGCCGGGCGTCACTTCATTTCGAAATGACTTGCCAATCTGCGCGACCCCGAAAGGAAGCTTGCGACGACTGGTCGTCAAGACGTTCGCAAAATTTATGAAGATGCCCTGCGCCGTTTCTGGTCGGAGATACACGAGAGACGAAGGATCGTCCTCGGCCGCCGCGCCCACATGGGTACGAAACATCAGGTTGAACGGACGCGGTTCGGTTAGATTCTTTGATCCGCAGTTTGGGCAGCCAATGTCTCGTTCCCGGATCGCCTTCGCTATGGCATCACTCGCAAGCCGTCCGCGAAGTTCCTCATCGTTGGGCTGATATCCCAGCTTGTCGGCGCGCCACCGGCTATTGCAATCACGACAGTCCACCAGTGGATCGCTAAACGTGTCTTCGTGCCCCGAATACTTCCATACGAGCCGATTGAGGATGATGGAAGAATCAACGCCTTCCATGTCGTCGCGTTCATAAACCATCCATCGCCACCAGGCCTGCTTGACGTTGTTACAAAGTTCTACGCCCAACGGACCATAGTCCCAGGCGCTGCCGAGTCCGCCATAGACCTCAGATGAAGGAAAAACAAAGCCTCGCCGTTTAGCGAGCGAGACAATGGTTTCAATATTCGGTGCACTCATAGGTTAGCGAATGGTAAATGGTAAATAGTAAATGGTAAATGTTTGGTCGGGATCCGGCTAAACGGGTACTGGTTCCGCTTGCTCAATAGGAGCAATATCAGGCTTGAGTGCCTCCCGAATGAACCAGTGCCGCGGCCGTGAACTATTTCGAAGCGATTGTGAATGTTGTAAAAACAAGAGAGGAGCGCAGTGGCGCTCCCCCCTTTCACAGTAGACGAGGCAGGATCTGAATCATCTACTCGGCGTCTGCACGTTGACGTCAATTTTCTGCGTGCCGCCCCCGCCAAGCAGGCGGTTTCTGTAAACAAATAGCAGCACCAGAACGATGATTACGAAGATCGCCAGCACCGCGACCACGCCCGTATTTCCGCCGCCGCCACCATTCTCAGCCATGAAGGATTCCTCCTCTTAAGGGAAGCTTGTGTTGGGGTACTTTCGGGAAAATTCCGAGCTGATTGTTACCACAGGGTCCCGGTACCGTCAACGTAACCAAAAGCAAGGTGCTATTCATTTTGAGTCTTAAGTTCAGAGTTCGACCTTTAGTTGCGGCCTAGCGGTGCGCACAAGCTAAAGCTTGATGAATTCTAAACAACCAAAAGCAAAAGGAGACAAGAGCGCCAATGGCTCTTGTCTCCAACAATGCCTGAGACGGCCGACTTAATCGCGCGGGCGCCTTCGGGTTGGCGTTTCGCGGGGCCGTCGAACGTCGCCCGCCTGGACCGTTGGCCGGGGCTGCGGAAGTGGGGCGCCGCTCGGCACGATCCACAGCTCAACACAATCCTCTTCACGGAAACCGCCATTGAGAACGATGATTCGGGCCGGGGCGATGCCTCTTTGCCTTACAAGATAATCTCGCGCGCGAGCACCCAGTCGGTCGGCCTGGCCGACACGGCTGGTGCGACCACCGTAAGCGAATATGTAAGTAGTGGTCGACTGATCGTTTTGAAGTTCAACCGCGAGGTTGTCAAGACGAGCCTTTTGATCGTCGAACGAGCAATTGCAACAAACGTCAAACTCCCGGGCCGGATTCTCGCGCGGAGGCAGAGCCGGAATGAAAGTAGAAATCTGCGCTGTTTGGCGGCACGTGGGCTCGCCTGAGCCATCATCGACCACGAGGGTGGCCAAAATTCGTTGGCCGGCTAATCCAGTCGAATCAACCGAAATCGTAGGAGTCCCCGCACCACCAAGAACTTTTGCATTCGACGGACTCACAGTCCAGGTGTAGTTAAGGGCTAAAGATCCTTGGTAGGTAGTGTCTGCCGTGTAGGTTATTACCTCGCCGTCATTGACCGCGGAAGGCGCGGAAAGATTTATCGGGAACGGGCAAGGAGACGACGCCGCAACTGGCTGACCTGGTCTGTAATTGAGCGCTACACACTTAATGCGTCCGGCCTCCAGAATAATCTCGCGTGTCCAACGCTTGCCGTTGGGCAGCACAATAACGACGGTGTGCACACCGGGATCGCGATCCCAGGCGCGCCAGTCAGATGTGGTCTGACCCTCGGGCTTGCCGTCAACTTCAATTGGCAGACCAGCCGGCGTTGTCTGAACTTTTATCGTGCCATGCTTCGCGGGCTTTTTTTTCGCGTGGGCAGTCGTTGGATAGGCCAGGCAGCAAGTAATCAAAAGCAATGCGGCGAAGACAAATTTACCGTTAAGGAAGGGTCGATTAGGGGCCAAGTTGAGTCTCATCTTTACTGGGCCTCCTTGGTAGCGCCGACCTGGGTCGCCAGTTTGGCCATAGCATATCGTCGGCGAAGGCCGGCTCCGAAAGCCGCCAATCCTGTCCCTAACAACAAAAGTGATGCGGGCTCAGGTATCGGAATCTCGGGCGGATTGGGCTCCGGAATGAGCGGCGGAGTGAACGGCGGTACACTTGTGAAAGTAGGCGTATCGATATCGTCACTACCGTCTATGAAAAAGAATGGTATTGCTGCCAGGAAAAGCAGAGGCCATTTGGGGAAGCCGCCAGCCGCAACTAGAATGTCGCCGCAGTCACAGATTGTTCCGTCGACCTCACCCTGATCGATGATTTCAACCCCGCGCTGGGGGTCATTAGAATTAACGGCCACACCTGCAAACAGCGAATCTGAAGTATTACCGGCAGAAACGATGGCGCCGAACTGTTTCACACTCGAACTGACAGTAGATTCTTTCACTCCCGATATAGGTGTACTAGGAGTCAAACTTCGAAGTCGGAGTTCAGGGGGA
This sequence comes from Acidobacteriota bacterium, assembly GCA_030859905.1. Taxonomy (GTDB): domain Bacteria; phylum Acidobacteriota; class Blastocatellia; order Pyrinomonadales; family Pyrinomonadaceae; genus PSRF01. Next base: position 5,271 of record JALZJF010000079.1, on the reverse strand, counting down.
GTTTGATAGCTGCCCAGGACCTGTATGACATCGCTGATTGCCACAGGCCCAGCGTGGACCGGTCCGCCTGTCAACAGCAGCAGGCTAAGCATCGTAGCAATGGGGCGGAAAGTCCGACGATTCCTGATCAGATTAGGGCTCTTGGCATTTCTACCTTGGAGCAACGAAATGTACTTAAAGATTTGTGTCATTTAACTTGGCGAAGCTCTACTCAAAAACTACAAATCAAAAACCGTTGTGGCTTCGATTGTGTCTAGTAGGAGATGGTTAATAACCCGGGAATTCCAGTTAAACGCCCCGAGGTTGACACTCATGATTGCAAGGAGATGGGGAGATAACGGATAGTGCCTGGCAACCGCTGCGACGCCTCGAAACGAGTGAGCGGGGTGGGGAAAGGTGCGCTAGGAAAGTCCGGTAATCCGGTATAAAAACTGCCAAGCCTAAAACAAAAATAGACTGATGACGAGCGACTGGCGCAACTGGAAAAGCTGCACAAATAAAAACTGCCAAGCCTAAAACAAAAATAGACTGGGCACCTAATTGGAGCAAATCTCAGTCCACGAAGCTGCGATAAGCAAATGGGAGGTCAGAAATCCGAGAAGGTCGGTTCCAAGGCCAAAACCTGGAAGAAAGGAGACAGTCCCGTCCAGACCTGGGATGCCGATTCTAGACCTCAGACAAGCGCTTCCCCACGCTCGGTGTCGTATCTCCTTTTCTGCCGAACATTAGTAAAGGACCGAGTTGTAGCAGATCTATTGCCCAACTCGGTCCTTTCTCGCCTGACCCTTGAGCCAGGCCATAACGCGTTGCTCTAGTCGCTTTCACTAGCACTCGCCGCTTCTGCTTTGTGACCCTCATCGCGCAAGACAGCCTTACGTGAAAGCTTGATCTTGTTACCCTCTTTGCCAATGCACTTCACCAGGATCTGTTGTCCTTCCTTCAATTCGTCGCGCACATCTTTCACCCTGCGGTCGGCAATCTCGGAAATATGTAACAGACCATCTGTGCCAGGAAAGATTTCAACAAAAGCGCCAAAGTCCACAATTCTCGAGACTGTACCCAGGTAGCTCTGGCCCACCTCCGCTTCAGCTGTGAGGCCACGGATTCGAGCTACGGCAGCTTCGGCCGCTTCGCCACTGGCAGTTGCGATCGAGATCGTCCCGTCGTCGGACACATCAATTTTCGCTCCCGTCTCTTCGACGAGTGAACGGATTATCTTGCCGCCTGGTCCAATGACATCTCGAATTTTGTCTGGGTTGATTTTGATCTGGATGATGCGAGGGGCATATGACGAAATCTCAGTGCGCGGCTCGGGCAGCGCTTTGGCCATCACATCTAGAATGTACAACCGTCCCTTCTTAGCCTGCTCAAGCGCCTCCGCCATAATCTGCGCATTGATGCCGCCAATCTTGATGTCCATTTGCAGGGCAGTAATTCCTTCTCGCGTTCCCGTGACCTTAAAATCCATATCGCCATAATGATCTTCAGCGCCCGCGATATCTGAGAGAATGGCGTATTTGTTTCCTTCCATCACCAGACCCATGGCCACGCCGGCCACCGGCGCCTTCAATGGCACGCCAGCGTCCATCAACGAAAGAATGCCTCCGCAAACCGAGGCCATTGATGAAGAGCCGTTTGACTCTGTAATGTCCGAAACAATGCGGATGGTGTAAGGGAAATCTGAATCCTCGGGCAAGACGGCTTCAATCGCGCGCCGAGCCAGGGCGCCGTGCCCGATTTCGCGGCGGCTCGATGAGCCAAACCGTCCCACTTCGCCTACCGAGTAATGCGGGAAGTTGTAGTGGAGCAGGAAGCGGCGCTTGACCTCGCCCTTTTCCAGGTCGTCCATGTACTGCTCATCTTCCTTCGTCCCCAGGGTGGTCGTTACCAGAGCCTGAGTTTCCCCTCGGGTGAAGAGCGCAGAACCGTGGACGCGCGGCAGCCAACCCACTTCGCACGTGATAGGTCGAATCTCCGAGAATCGCCGGCCGTCCGGCCGGCGCCGTTTATCGAGAATATCCTCGCGGAAAATCTTCTCCTTCAAATGGTCGAAGATTGTCTTGGCCATTTGCCGCAGCGCAGGCTGATCTTCGGGGTGAGTCTCCACAACCTCTTTTTTCAGAGCATCGACAGTTGAGTAGCTCAAACGTTTCTCCTGGTCGGTGGTATCGAGAGCAGCGCGCAAGCGTTCGCTATAGCTTCTCTGAATCTCACCCAACATCTCTTCATTGAGCTCCGGCGGCACCACTTCGCGCTTCTGGATTTCCAGCGCCTTATATAGCTCATTTTGCCAACGGCACAGGCGATTGATCTCCTTATGGGCCAGCATCAGGGCCTCGACCATGATTTCTTCGGAAACCTGCTTGGCCCCGGCCTCCACCATGACAATGGCCTCTTCAGTCCCGGCCACTATTAGATTCAAGCGCGATTCGCGCACTTCATCGTAGGTCGGATTAATGATGTAGCGTCCGTCAATCAGACCCACGCGCACACCCGCGATGGGATTCATGAACGGAATGTCCGACAGATAGAGCGCACACGACGCGCCCGTAATCGCGATCACATCCGGATTGTTGTCAGGATCGGCCGAGATGACACTGGCAATAACCTGCGTTTCGTTGCGGTAGCCTTCAGCAAACAAGGGCCTGCAGGGTCGGTCGATCAGGCGGCTGGTTAGCACTTCCTTCTCGTTCGGCCGTCCCTCCCGCCGAAAATAGTTTCCGGGAATGCGCCCAGCCGAAAACTGGGATTCACGGTATTCAACCGTCAGCGGAAAGAAATCGATTCCTTCGCGCTGGGTGGAGGCGCTAACAGCAGCCACCAATAACATCGTATCGCCGTAACGAATTACGACTGAGCCGTCAGCCTGTTTGGCTATCCGCCCAGTTTCCACCGTTAGCTCCTTGTCGCCCAACTTGATCGATTCTTTGAGGTATTTCTTAACTGGCATGTTCTTGTCTCCTTCGCGACAACGACGCCTGAGTTCAGGCGCGCGGGCGTCTCATCCGCTCCGCTTCTTGGTTAAATTCTTACATTCGAGTCAACCCGGGCCAACGTGAAGCATGGGAACTCGAAAACCTCTCCACAACTCAAAAGGCGGCAAAGCCTCTTACCGTGAAGCTCAGCCGCCTTGGTACTTACTATTAGGCCTAACACGTCCACTTGCCACCAGTCATCGCCGTCACGTTCGGGCCACTGCCGCAAGCTCTTCGATAGACGCGGGTGTTTACAAAAATCGGAGATTCGAAGATGGCTCTTTTACGCTATGGTAGTCTTAACGACGCAGGCCCAGACGATTCACTACCTCGTGGTAACGCTCGATATCTGTGCGTTTCAAATAATCCAGCATACTTCTGCGCTGCGAGACCATCTTAAGCAGGCCGCGCCGCGAATGATTGTCCTTCTTATGTGTCTTGAAATGCTCGGTTAGTTCGTTGATCCTCTTGCTTAACAAAGCAACCTGGACCTGGGGTGAGCCGGTGTCGGCCCCGTGGGTTCGAAAATCCGTCACGATTTGTTCTTTAGTCTCCTTTGCTAACGACACTGTTTAGATGGTCCTCCTCGGAGCAGTAGGTCCGTCTAAAGACGGCAACCGCTAAACTTAAAAAGCGCTTCAATCTAGCATGCTGATTCCGGCACTGTCCAGCAGGCAGACATCAACACCAAGACCAGATCTCTAAAATCCGCGATTGATATTTCTCTCCGCACAAAATAAACCACCTGTGAGTCTCTTGCGGCTCACAGGTGGTTCACTGCATTGACCTAATTACCGAACTACATTTCTTCGCCCTTGCGAGCTTTGCGCCGTTTGCGAGCTGCTGCAACTCCTGCGAGACCTGTGCCGAGCAACAGCAAGGTGGCCGGTTCGGGGACCGGGGCGCCGGCAGGCGTCGCGTTGATGCTCACGTTGTCCACGCCCATGTTGAGAAACCCTTGGTTATCTACCTCCGCGAAGCGGAGTTGGAAGGTGCCGCCCAAGCCGACGAGCGCCGTAATGTCGAACACTAAGTTGACATAGGGGTTGGGCCCGTTCGTGGCGCTGCCGCCAAGAATGAAATTGGCGAGGACGCCAGCGCCGGTGTCGAACGGCGTGGCTGCAGCGCTCAAGATGTCCACGCGGATGTGCTGGTTGGGACCCATGGTGTGATCGAGGCCGGCGGGGTTGACAATGACCTGGCCGGCGGCGTTGTTCGTGAACAGACTGAACGACAGAATTACCTGCGACTGCGCTCCTGACACGACGAATGTCTGCAACAGGGAGTAAGTGCCCGGCCCACCCATGTCCGTCACAGCGAAGAAGTTGCCGGAAGCAGGACCGACAGTGGGACGGCCAGACAGGGGGAGCGTGTTATTGTTGTCGATGAACAAGTTGCCGTTACTACCGGGCCGGGCGACTGTGGTCCAGCCAGCGAAGGTTCCGGTCTCGAATCCTCCGTTAATCAGCAGTTCGTCGGCTCTGACCGCTGACGATGCGACCAACGTAAAAACAGCAAGCGCTAAAGTCGTAAGCAAAGACTTCCATGTGGGAGGCATGATGATTTTCTCCATGTACGGTTGAGGTGTGAACGCTCCGGCGAACCGGGGCGCGACCACCAGTTCGGGGGCACATCAAAGTGGCAAGACGCAAAGCGCCACGTTATTAGCTAGCGGTAGTAATTCGGGCTGCTGCGTTCGTTAAAAAGCCATCAAGAAAAAAGCGTCGCACTTCAGGCAAGTAACAAGCCACGTGGTTCGCTGAACCTTGTGTACGAACTCTGATAGTCTTTCTTCAGATTCCGCGTTTTCGTGTGTGTCGAATAGACCTAAACAGTCTGACATCTGGACTAAGTTTCTAGACTTTGGACGGAACTCTAGTCAGATCCGACAAGGACTGAATACTACGGATGCCCACGCCAAAACGGTGGGCGGAGTTTGGACACTGCTGTTTTTAGAGAATAAACATTAAGACACATAACAGCTCACACTCGAGCAACCGCTGATTCGGAAGCGTTCTCGCCCGCCCTAATTCCTCGACCAACACCAGCCCCGCTAAACTCGTTAGTCGTTCCTTGCTCTCACTCAACTTGATGGGAAGGGAAGCGCCTCCCGAGGACCCGGGACGCCGCTCCCGTGCTTCATCCCGCACAGTTTGTTACCATCTGGCCGTTTCTACAATCTGATTTCCCGAAGGAGCGTTGATGCCAACGGCAGAACCGCGGATTGTAATTGTAGGAGGCGGCTTTGGTGGCCTGTTTACGGCGCTGGAACTTGCGGGGACAGGCTCCGTCACCC
>JALZJF010000074.1 GCA_030859905.1 Acidobacteriota bacterium | reverse complement strand
CCCTGCTCTATTGCTTTTTTGCCCACCATCTAAGACGACAAACGGGGGCCAAACTTCCAGTCGCATAACTAATCAAGAAGCTGTTTTTCAGGACCGCCAGTGAGTGACCGGCAGACGGACATAAAGGGTCAACAGCGAGAAGCGTAGATGGCAAAAAAAGGGGACAAGTCACGCTGAGTTAAAGAGGCTTCTCGGAAACCAGGGGGTGCGCGGGAGCGCGCGCAGCCACGCACCGGTGCGAGCTGGGCGCCTATGTGGAAGGACCATTAGGGAGTCTGAATGGGAGGAGTGGTGTCAAGGAGGTGTTCGGTCATAGCCTTGAGACCCTTGGGGGCCATAGACCTCCAGCGGCACACGACGGCCAATCGTCCAGGGCGTAAAGATCAAGTCCGGGTAGCCGACCGTGTGGTCGGAGTGAAGGTGCGTGACGAACGCGACGCGCAGCCTCACGGGGTCGAGTGCCTTGATATCTTTGTCGAGAAATGCGGCACTGGCGCGTCGTACGACGCCGGGTCCAAAGTCGACGAGGTAGGCAGTGTCATTCACGACGATTGCGGTGGCCGGCCCTGAGCGATCGGGTAACGGTCCTGGATTGCCGGTTCCCAACATGACGATTCTCGTTTTGCTCGGCGCTGGCGTCTGGGGTTGCTGCCCAGCAGTTAGAGTAGCCGTAAGAAGCATCAGCGCACAGACAAGTGTTTTAGATGACCTGAACCGCACCACATTAACATGCATACTTTTGATCCTCCGTTGACAATGAACGACCGTACTCGGTATAGGCGGCCTAACGCCTCGCATCAGCGGGGCCGCGCCGAACACTCCGAGTAACCATGCGAAATCCGCTTCGCGGCCTCCGCTGGATGCGTTTGTTAGGCATCGTTTTGTCCAGCACTGCCTCATTTCTTATTAGCCGCAGCCTCAAGCTCCGAGAGCATCTTTTGCAGTTCAGATTTGTCCATATATCTACCATTCGCCATGACGGCAGCTATCCTCTGCGTGTTGCGGATGTCGTCCAACGGGTTGGCATCGAGTAACACCAAGTCCGCGAGTTTGCCCCGCTCGACCGTGCCGAGTTCTTTCTCTTTACCGAGGAATCGAGCCGGGTTGAGTGTGGCCGCCTGGAGCGCTTCCATCGGTGTCAGGCCGGCTTTAACCAGCCACTCGAGTTCTTCGTGCAGGCTGAAGCCTGGCCACTCGAATGGGTGCCCGGGCGTGCCTGAGCCAGCCAGTAATCTTACGCCAGCAGAATTCATCGCTTTCACCATCTCCAGGAATTTCTGTGTGACCGCTTGGCTGATCTCGCGGGTCTGCTCAAACTCCTTCTCGAACCTGCCCTGTGAAGAATCCCAGTACTGTTTAAGCTCCGGCAACAGGTACTTCATGCGCGGATCATTTTTGTGATCCTTTTCAAAATCCAGGTGGACGTTGGCCCAATGCCCGAGCATCGGCGTGACAAACGTGCCGTTTTTCGCCAATAGGCTGAACAGCGCTGCCGCCCGCTTCGTGTCATACGTTTCGAGCAGGGTTTGCCATGGGACGCGAAAACCCTGCGGGCGCGCGGTCGGAGCGCGCAGAACGTCGGCATATTTATTGATGATTTCCTCTGCGCGGTTCGAGCAACTAGGCAACATAGTCGGCAAACGTTCAATACTCTGCTGGCCTGCGTTAGAGACTTCGGCGGCATTCACGGAATATGGCACGCTTCCGGCAAACGGGATGCTTTGCCTCTTTGCTTCATCCACGACTGCGAAGTACGCCTCGCGAGGGAGCATGTCAAACACGGCGACGAAGTCCGCGCCGCTCTGCTTCAGAGTAACAACGCCCTGTCTCGCCGCGACCTCATTAGCGACAGGAGTGTGGTGTCGGCGTCCTGGAAACGGGCCGTCGAGCGGCCGGCCTGTCGCGACGATTCGGGGCGCCACAAGTCGCCCTTCAGCCGTACTCTTGCGGATGTCAAGCAGGGCTGCGATCGGGCGTGGGCTGCCGATGTCGCGGACGCCGGTGACGCCGTTGACGACGTAAAACGGGAAAACCGTAGCAGTTGCGAGCACGTCCATATCCCACAGGCCCGGGATAAGATACTTACCCGACGCGTCGATCACTTGCGCGCCCTTAGGTATGCGGACCTTACCGCCGACTTCGGTGATGCGCTTCCCCGTGACAACTACGGTCTGGTTCACCTTGAGGGCGCGCCTGGGATCTCTCGCCGCAACGTCTATGATCGTGACGTGTGTAAACGCAAGAACCTTCGGTTGAGAACTTTCCTTCTGTTGAGAAAACACAAAAGGTGGAGAGAGCAACAAGAGCAGTATCAGTGTAGGAAGTTCTTTTCTCATAAGTGACCTCATCAATAAGATGCCTAACGCTAGGCATCACCCGCGCCCACATTCAAACTAACATGAGAGACTTCGTGGCTGGGCGTCGGGTGCATGCCGTTGTTTATGCGCGGCGTTTCGGTACACCCGATCAAGGAAGGGCAGGGTCCATTCCCTTCGCCTTAATCACGGCCTTCGCCGCTGGGGTGCGTAGGAACTCAACAAGTGCCCTCGCCGCCTTCACATCCTTGGCGTCGGCCATAACAGCAGCCGAAAACAGGAACGTCCCCTGGAGGTCACCGGGTAGCGGGCCGACGATCTCAATACCGGGCACCGCCATCAGTTCCTGCATTTGGTGCAGAGCGATTTCCGCCTTGCCGGTGGCGGCTAGGTGACCGGGCATAGTCGTGGCTTTGACAAGTCTTCCACGCCGCGCCGAACAAGCGATAACCCAAGGCTCACGACCGATCCTGCCGCCGTCGGGCGACCATGTGGGGAAGGCGTCCGCCGCTCCGTGATTGGTCAGCCGTGCGAGGCCCGTGCCGTCGGCGTTCATCGTGTAAACTGCGCCGCACAAATTCAGAACGATACGTCTTTCCATTACTCTCTCCTCATTGTCTCGACTCCTGACTCGAGTGAATAACGAAGCAACTTGAGAAACGAGCTGGCCGCCTCTTTCCTCCACCGACCTGATTTGATTCTTCATGCTCCTCTCCTTTTCTGTCAGTCGTGCTGTCCAGGTTGACCGACTGAATCCGAGCATGTAACGGTCAATTTACAAACTCGTCGAAGCGTGCGTACTCCACTTCAACGGAGACGGCGAAGGGCGCGTCCTCGTCTGCCTCAACTCTTTAAGCATTAGCCATCATCGTCGTCATCGTCGTCGTCATCGTCATCATCGTCATCCCGCTGCAATGAGCGGCATGTGTCGCCCGCACACGAGGAGAGTTCTGCCAAGCGGGTGGACAACGCGTTCAGGTACTCGGGAGGCGCGACGTTGTGCTGGCTCACCAACTCGAACGGATCCGTCGTCAGATCGTAGAGCTCCTTCGGGCCGGATTGGTACTCCGCGTAGAGCACACCATCGAGGCTGCGCACCGCACGAATTGCGTCCCCATTCCCGAGCGGCGGGTTGCGGCGATAGACCTCGACCAGAAAGTCCTTTCGCCATTTGGCGGGGGACTTCGGGTTATGGTGGAAGAGCTTGACAAACGATTGCCCGTCCACGACGTGGCCCGGGTCGACGTGGGCCAGTTATGCAAAGGGTCGGGGCGAAGTCGACGGTAACCAATAGATGGGACGGTCCGTTACGCCAAGATGATGCGTTACGGCCGCTGCTTAGTCCGAGTGCACACGTATAGATCTAGCTGGCCAACCCCTCCAGCTCGGTCCGAGGCGAAATACAGCGTTCGCCGATCCGCCCCTAGGTAGGGTTGCCGATCATCACCGGCGGTGTTTACCACCGGTCCCAGGTTCACCGGCGTTGACCAGAGATCGAACACCGTCTCTCGCGTGGCCGCCCATAAATCAAAGCCTCCGAGCGAGCCGAGCCTGTTTGAGAACATCACCACTTCGAGTCCATCGAAACGGACCGATGGGCGAGCGTCTTGCGCAGGGCTGTTCAGCTCCGGAACCAGGCTCGGAGGGCCGAACGAGCCATCACGCTGGAGCAGGCTGACGTAGATGTCGGCCGCCCCCATACCGCCCGGCTTGTCGCTATTGAAGAAGAGAAGAGTCGTACCGGCTTCGTCGTTCTGGAAGTAGCCACCGCCCTGATCTACAAACGACGTGTTGATGTTGGCGCCGAGGTTGACCGGCGGCTCCCAGCCAAAGTCGTCCTTGGTGTGCTGGCGGTATGAGGCCCAGAGGTCGTTTCCACCAAAGCCCCCGCTGCGGTTGCTGTTGAAGAAGAGCCAATGCTCGTCGCGTGAGAGGGCGGGGACATTCTCAATGGCGCTGCTGTTGACGACCGCACCGAGATTGGTCGGCGAGCCCCATGGCGCCTCCGGATCGTCGCGCTTGGATACCATAATATCGAAGCTCCCAAACCCACCCGGACGATCCGAGCCGAAGTAAAGAGTGAGTCCGTCCTTTGAAATGGCAGGTCCCGCATCGTTGAAGGGCGAGTTCACGACCGCCCCTAAATTTAGCGGCGCGGACCAATCCGAGTATTTTGGCTGGGCCATCGTATAGGAAGCGAGAAGCACGAGAAGGACAGCAGCGGTCAAACCATTGCGAATAGAAAACATAAAATGCTCCTTTGTGGGCGACGTTGCGCCCGTCAATGCCCGCACTGCGTGCGAGTGCAGGCTGGTTCGTCGGCGTATATGGATTCGCCGGTCGATAGAACAGTCGTTTGAAAACTCGCAACCTCCAGGAGCACGCCCTCTGTGATTGCCGAACAACAATGACAATTCGTCGTTCATACTTATTGGCGGAAATGGCTGGTGAAAACTGGCATGCGTCTCGCACTTTTTTGCTGCAGAAAGACGCGTAGAGTAAAATTGGCGTCATCCGGAGTCGCAATATGAGCGATTCACCACCACAGGAAATAACGCAATTGCTGCTCGCCTGGAGAAGCGGAGATCAAACGGCGCTCAACCAATTGATGCCGCTGGTCCACCAGGAACTGCGCCGGCTGGCGCATCATTTCATGGGCCACGAGCGGCCCGGCCACCTGCTGCAAACGACGGCCCTTGTCAATGAAGCCTATTTGCGCCTGATTGATTCGAGTCGGGTGCAATGGGAAAGCCGCGCGCACTTCTTCGCAGTCGCCGGGCAATTGATGCGGCGCGTGCTGGTGGATGCGGCCCGCGAGCGGCAGAGCCGGAAGCGCGGCGCCGACTGGGTCCAGGTGTCGCTGGCCGAGGCGGTGATGATCCCTCAGCGGCGCAGCTCAGACCTCACTGCGCTGGATGAAGCACTCGATGTTCTAACCATGATCGATAAGCGGAAGAGTGAAATTGTGGTGATGCGCTTCTTCGGCGGTCTGAGTGTGGAAGAGACCGCTGCCGTGCTCAAGGTTTCGCCTGACACCGTGATGCGCGACTGGCACTTGGCGAAAGTCTGGCTCTATCGTGAATTGGGCAGGGATGAAGGTGATGAACTCTGAACGCTGGCAAGAGATCGAGCGGCTCTATTACACGGTTTTGGAGCGTGAGCCGGATGAGCGCGCAGCTTTTCTCGAGTCTGTCTGCGCAGGCGATGAGGATCTGCGCCGCGAAGTCGTCTCGCTCCTTGCTGCCAGCGAGCAAATCGGCAGCTTCATGGAACCTCCGGCTGATGCGATCGCTGCAGAGACGCCGGCCAGCGCACCCCAACTTTCAATGAACGGACAGATGCTCGGCCACTACCGGATTCTGTCGTTGCTGGGCAGAGGCGGGATGGGTGAGGTCTATCTGGGTGAAGACACAACTCTCGGACGCAAGGTTGCGCTCAAGTTGCTGCCAGCACCGTTTACCTCTGATGAGGAGCGATTGCGCCGCTTCGAGCAGGAGGCGCGGGCCGTCTCGGCACTCAATCACCCGAACATTATCACCATTCACGAGATTGGCCAGGTCAACGGCACGCACTACCTGGTCACCGAGCACGTAGAGGGCGAGACACTGCGCCAACGGACCGAGCGCGAGCGACTGACCCTCAGTCGGGCGCTTGATATTGCGGGGCAGGTGGCAAGCGCATTGGCTGCGGCCCACGCCGCTGGGATCGCGCACCGCGACATCAAGCCGGAAAACGTCATGGTGCGGCCTGACGGCTTGGTTAAGGTGCTCGACTTCGGCCTGGCTAAGCTGGCGGAGCCCTCAGAAATGTTAGGGTCGAGGCCTGAGTCAGGAGTTAATAGGCGCACGCTGACGGAAGCCAGCCTGAACACTGCGGCGGGGATGGTGATGGGGACCGTTGGGTATATGTCGCCGGAGCAGGTGCGGGGCGAGGAGACGGGCCCGACGAGCGATATTTTTTCGTTCGGGTGCGTGCTGTATGAGATGGTGACTGGTCAGCGTGCTTTTGCGCGTCAAACCGCGGCGGAAACAATGGAGGCGATTCTGCAAGACGAGCCACCGGAGATTGCCTCCTCAGATCAAGATGTGCCCGACGAATTAGAGCGAGTGATCCGGCACTGTCTGGAGAAGAGTCCGGCAGAACGGTTTCAGTCGGCGCGCGATCTGAGTTCTGCGTTGCGCGAGATATGGAGTGGGAGCAACCTGGTGAAGTCCAGGTCGGCACCCACGAGATCTCACGCTCGTCCAGCTGTGTGGGTCGCGATGGCAATAGTGCTCTTGCTGCTGGGTGTGGTGTATCTGCTAACGGGGCGCGCGGAAACAATAGATTCAGTTGCTATCTTGCCTTTCGCCAACGAGGGTGCCAACCCGGACGCGGAATACCTCAGTGACGGGATCGCCGAAAGCATTATCAGTAGCCTCTCGCAATTGCCCAGGCTGCGCGTCATGGCAAGTAGCACCGTATTCCGTTACAAGGGTCAGGAGGTCGATCCGCGCAAGGCTGGGCAGGATCTCCGCGTGGACGCTGTGCTGACGGGGAACCTGTTTCAGCGCGGCGAAACCTTGATCATTAAAGCGGAACTGGTGAGAGTCTCAGACGGCACACAATTGTGGGGTGACGAGTATCGTCGGAAGTCATCAGATGCCCTCGCCGTGCAGGAGGACATCGCGAAGCAGATCTCGGAGAAGTTACGCCTCAGGCTGACCAGCGATGAGCAGAAGCGTCTGACCAAGCATTACACCGAAAATGCCGAGGCTTACCGGTTTTATCTCAAAGGCCGCTACTACTGGAACAAGCGGACACCAGAGAGCCTGAATAAAGGCATCGAGTATTTCCAGCAGGCGATCGACAATGACCCGAGCTACGCGCTCGCTTACGCCGGATTGGCCGATTCTTACTCGCTCCTTGGCTCTACTACCGGGGGGCTGTCTCCGAGGGAAAATTTTCCCAAAGCGAGGGCGGCAGCGCTCAAAGCCCTGGAGATTGACGACGCGCTCGCTGAAGCTCACGCCGCACTGGCATTGGTGAGACTGCGATACGATTGGGACTGGCCGGCTGCCGAGAGAGAAATCAAGCGAGCGATTGAGCTGAATCCGAACTACGCGACAACCTATCAATGGTACGCCAATTATTTAGCGATTATGGGGCGGCTGGATGAAGCGATAGCCGAGGAGAAACGAGCCCAGGAGCTGGATCCGCTCTCGCTCAACATCAACACGATTGTGGCAAGGCGTTTCTACGACGCGCGCCAGTATGACCAGGCGATTGAGCAATGCCAGAAGACGCTCGAAATGGACCCGAACTTCGCTCAAGCGCACTTTACCCTCGGGCAGGCTTATGAGCAAAAGACGAGGTATGAGGAAGCCATCGCCGCGTTGACGAAGGCGACCACCCTTTCACCGAGCAACCCGTTCCATGTATCGGCGCTGGGGCACGCCTATGCGGTGTCGGGTCAGAAGAGCGAGGCGATGAAGATCCTGGATCAATTGAACGAACTATCGCAGCGACGTTACGTCTCGCCACATGAGATCGCGATCATCTATGCCGGCCTCGGCGAGAAAGAGCAGGCCTTCGCCTGGCTGGAAAAGGCCTATGCTGACCGGTCTTGGCGTCTGCCTTTTCTTAAAGTCGAGCCAAGGTTCGATAGTCTTCGCTCGGACCCAAGATTCGCAGACCTGGTGCGGCGCGTTGGGCTGGCGCCGTGAGTACTTCAGCAGCGAGAACGGATTTCTCAGTCTTGTCTGGGGGGAAGAGAGAGGAGCGATTCAGGGTCGCGGTAGTGCGCCGCGCTCCGTTTAGAACGCGAGCCGCAGCCCGATCTGTACCTGCCGATTCGGCGCAGCCGTTGCTGTGATGCGGCCTGCCTGCCGTGAGTCGATGGTGGCATTCGGTCTGCCGAAGTGTGCCGTATTGGTAAGGTTGAAGACCTCGCCGCGCAATTCCAGCCGCGTCGTTTCTGTCAGGCGGAAGTTCCGCGCGATCAGGAAGTCGAGATTCACCAGCCCCGGAGCGCGCAGTACGTTGCGTCCCGAATTGCCATAGGTGAATGCCGCCGGCACGGCAAACGCCGCCGAATCAAACCAGCGATCCACGCTGCGTTCACCACGCGCGAGACGTCCGTCGCGCAACCGATCCGGGCGCACCGGGCTGGTCGTGTTAGCGGGATTGCCTGCGACATCGGGATTGACAGGCTGACCGGTTTGCGCAACGAAGATGCCGCCGATCTGGAACCCACCGAACACCGCCCGCGCGATTTTCGATCCTCCCCGCCATCCGTCTGTACGCCCGAACGGCAGGTCATATACGACGCTCGTCACAAAGCGGTGTTTGATGTCGAAACCCGACGCGGCTTTTTCGGCATCGGTGTTGAATGGATCCTGCGGAATGTTCGGGCCGTTGCCGTTGTCTTCACCGTCGGTCGAGTTGTCTATAGCGTGGCCCCACGTGTAGGACGAGAGCAGCGAAAAGCCGGATTGGAAGCGTCGTTCGAGCTTCGTTTGCAACGAGTGATAGCTGGCGTGCGCGAAGCTCGATAAGGTGTTGATCGCGCCAAAGGTTGGAAACAATCGGCGCGGCTGCGCTGCGCCGGCGCCCGGTTTCGGCGCGTTGATGTCATTCAGGCCACGCAGCTTCGCGGTGCCTGATCCGACGTAGGCGACTGACAGAACCGTGCCGCCCCACAGCTCGCGCTGTACATCAATGTTGCCTTGATAGATTTCTGTCTGGGGGAAATCCTGCGGCTGGCCATACAGCCCCGGGTTGACTGCGCGGGCAGGATTCAACACATCGGCAGGAAATCCATCGGACAGTCTCAGGCTTGTATTGGCTGCAGTCGTCGGAGAGTTGATCACAACACGGACGAAGTGCGGTGGGTTGGCCGCGCCCGAAAGATTGATGGCATAGTAGCCGACGCCGCCGTAAAAGATTCCGAAGCCGCCGCGCAGGACCGTCTTTTGATTGAGCTGCCACGCAAAGCCGACACGCGGCGCGAAATTGTTCTTGTCGAGTTTAGAGAAGGTCTGCTCGCGATGTCCGCCGTCGCGCGCCTGGATGAGCGTGCCGTAAGTCGGGCTGCCCGGCGTGTAATCGAAGAACGCCTGCCGGTTCTTTTCTTCGCGCTGGCGCGTTTGCAGTTCGTAGCGCAGGCCCAGATTAACGGTCAGCTTCGGCGAAATTTTCCAACTGTCGTTGAAATAGCCGCCGTAGTAATCGACCAGGAAGGTGCCCAGTTGCGGCGTCGTAATTGAAGCTGAGCTCGTTAGACCGAGCAGCAGGTCGGCCACCGCGTTGCCCGTGCCCTGGCCCGGCGTGCCCGAGGTGAACTGCCCGTTGAAACTGAACAAGCCGCGTGCGGCGTTTGCCGAGTCTGCAAACGTGCTCAGCCGCCAGTATTCGCTCCCGAAATTCATCGCGTGGCGGCCGCGAAGATATGAGAGGTTATCATTGACCTGAAACACCTGTGCTTCTTTCGCATTCGGCCTGAAGGTGCGGTCGCCCAACCCGCTGTAGTTGGTCACCTCGAAAAGTGGGAGCCCCGTCAAGGAGTCGAATTGCGGCACTCCTTTGATTCCGAATTCGTTGAAGAGCGGTCTGTCAGAAGGGCTTTGCAAAAAGCTTTTGTTGTTCGAAAACCCGAGGCGCAGTTCGTTAACTGCGTTAGCCGAAAACAGATGCGTGTGGCCCATAGTAGCCGACCACGCATCGTTGGTGAGGCTAAACGGAAGGGTCAACAGCCCTCCGCAATTGCCCGGCGGGGACAAATGCTGCCGCGCAGGATGTGGTGGTCAAGCTTGCTGAATCGCACCGACAGCTTGTCGCGCTCGCTGAAGTTGTGATCGCCGCGAAAGTCGTACTGATTGGCATCGTCGGTTTGCGGCACGAGTGACGCGTAATTGTCGACGAGGCCGGGCTGATTCGGCGGCGGATAGAGCGCGGCGATTTTGCGTCCGACCGGGTCCATTCGGTTCTCGGGGATCACATTGTTCGCGAACTGCTGCCGATTGCCACCTACAACATTCGCCGGGTCGTAGATATTGATGCCGCCGAAATTGCCCCGCACCTGCTCTGGCGTCGGCACGGTGACAACGGAAGTATTTGAGGCGCGGGTTCGTGTGCCCTGGAAGCTCGCGAAGAAGAACGTGCGATTGCGCCAGACGGGACCGCCCAACGTGCCGCCGAACTGATTGAAACGCAGCGGTCCGCGTTTGAGCCCGGCGCGATTCGCGAAGAAGTCATTGGCATCCATCTTCTCGTTGCGTAGAAACTCGAAGGCCGAGCCGCGGAAGCTGTTCGTGCCCGATTTGATCACCACGCTGATCACGCCGCCTGCGGCCTGACCGTACTGGGCGCTGTAGTTGGCGCTTTCGACTTTGAACTCCTGAATCGCATCCACTGACGGGCGTATGGCCTGCGTCGAACCGGTATCGACGCCCATGATGTAGTTGTTGTTGTCCAAGCCGTCCACCAAAACCTTGTTTTGCAAGGTGCGATTGCCGTTCAGGCTGAACCCATCGGCCGCGCGCGATCCTTGGTTCGGTGTCACGCCGGGCGTGAGCAAGGCGAGTTGTGAATAGTTGCGCCCATTGAGCGGTAGCATGACGATGGTCTTGTTCTCGATGACCTGCCCGATCGCTGGGGTCTCGCGTTCCATCGGCGGCCCATTACCGGAAATATTCACGCTCTCCTTTATCGCTCCGATATCGAGCGTGAAATCAATGCGCGCGGCTTGGTCCACGTTGATGCTGAGGTTACCGTGGGTCACCGGCTTGAAGCCACTGGCGAGCACCTTTAACTGGTAATTGCCCGGAGGCACAAAAGGAATGCTGTAATAGCCATCCGCGTTCGTCATCCCCTTGCGCTCCACTCTAGTGTCAAGATTGGTGAGTGTGACCTGCGCTTCGGCGATGACGGCTGAATTGGCGTCGGTAATGATTCCAGTGACTTGCGCAGTTTGTGCCGAGGCCACCTGCGTGAAAGCCAGCGTCGCAAGCGAGACAATTAGCAGGACGAGCATCGTGCGGTGGTAGACTCGTCTCTCTGTTTGTAGTTTGGCAATATCATGCCCCACAGAAAAACCTCCGAGGCCGAATCGGGCGCTGTGGTGATGCTTAATGTAATTATTCTGAAAGATTGGCGCAATGTATTAGAGAGGAGAAGAGAATGCCTTGTTTTTCAACGCCGCTGTCTGGCAGATACAGCGCTGCGTATCTCTGTGGCATTCATAACACCAAGATCCTGGTTTCGCATTAGAGCGATCCGCCTAAACCGAAACTGAGGAGCAGCCGAAGATAATCGACAGTTACGGAAAACGCGTCCATTAAGAGTCCAATAAGCGTTCCCGTGAGTCCTTCAAGTGCGGTAAAGTGCTATCCATGCCGCGAAGTTCCGTTGAATTACAGTGAATTGCTTCTCTTTCACGGCGGCCACACGGGTTCGACTCCCGTACGGGACGCCAGCATTCTAAAGCATTTTCAGGATCCGACTGGTTCCACGCACGTTCAGGAACGTCCATTAACTGAATCACTGCCTTGCCACTAGTAGAAACACTTTCACTACGCTACTCAGCGTCTTCCGCTTTTCGTCCACTACCGCTTGTTCGTGAGCGTCAACTGCGACCCTAAGATCAGCATGACGCAGGCGTTATTGATGACTTGGGGTTCTCTCCATTGGCATTTTGGTCGAAATGCGCATCCTGCCATTTGAGTCCCAACAGTTCGCAGATTGTCGAATGTTGCCGCATAACGCGGCGGCAACATGACTTGTGACCTGCCGGGCGTTCGTGTATCTGGTCGGTTCAGAACTGGCTATCCCAAACTTGCAAACTTTGATCAGTTGTCGTCTCCATCGTCATTGTCATCGTCTTGTTCTGTCCTGGCTAGCAGGAACCCATGCGTCTTCCCGCTGGAGTCCACGTATGACCCGACCACGTCGCCGCCTGGATTGATCCCGAATGCGCGCGTGGCCAAAGCCCCCGGGTAGTCGATGGAAGTGAAGGCGCCCCAGCGAGCTGTAGGTTCCCACGGCTCGCGTCAACGGGGGCGACCGCTCCCACTTACTAAGGCGGCAATGACCACGAAGGGGCTAGAAGTTCGAGGTCCCCTTGTTTCCTTCCCAAGTGTTGTCCACGGGCAGCTGGTCGAACAGATCGAACGGGTAGCAGGTGGCGAGGGTGTAGCCGGCCACGCTGTTCCCCGTCGCGTTGTTCCGGAGGATCACGTTGCCGCTCACCGCGCTGCCCATGAGCGAGATCCCGGCTCGCGCGTTGTCGTGGAGGCGGTTCTGTGCCACAAATGTGCCCGTCAGCGGCTGGCCGGGCGGTCGGGTGATCACGATCCCCCAGCCGCTGTTGCGGAGGACCTCATTCTCCAAGACTGTGTTGTCGTTCGAGGGACCCGTCAGCAGGATGCCCTTCCCCGACCAGTCCGCCGTCAGTTGAGAGCCGTTATCATTGAGGCGGTTGGCGCGGATCACGTTCCGTGTGCTGCCGACCCTTACCTGGAGGCCGGCGACGCCGTTGTCGTGACTGAAATTCTGGCTGACCTCGCTGAACCGCACGGTCCGGAGGTCGATGCCGACCGCGTCCGTCAGCGTATTGAGCGGCGCCACCTTGTCCAGGTTGTGGTGGACTTCGTTGCGGCGGATGCGCGCGTATGTGGCCTGCTCGACGACGATGCCGCGCTCGAAATTCCGCACCTCGAAGCCCGCGACCTCGACGCCGGTCACGGGGGCGCCCACCGTGCCGAGCACATGGATGCCGTTACCAGTCAGGCCGGTGCCATCGAGCACCGCGCCGGCGCTGGCGTGCAGGCGGAGGTCAGAGGTGGTGACGACGACGTTCTCGTTGTAGGTGCCCTTCGTCACGTGGATGACGTCGCCGGGACCGGCCGCGTCCACTGCCGCCTGGATAGTGGCGAAATCCCGCGGGACGTGTAGAACGTTCACGCCCGCAGCGGATGCCGACGGGGCCGGGGCGGGCAAGTATGGCCCGGCTGACGTGAACAGAAGAAGCAATAGGGTTGTCAGGGTTGTTGCGAAGTGAACCTTCGTACGCATGTCGATTCTCCTTCCGGCGGTGAGAGCGTTGAGATGATTCTTGAACTTGTTCATTTCGAGTCTCCTTTGTTGCGGCAAGTTTGACTGAAGCATGATGAATCTCCTTCCTCGATGAGTGGCGAAATTAATGATCAGCGTCGTCGCTCAGGTCGGCGGCTGGCGAAGACGGTGTGTCTGCGCCGTCAGAGTTGAGCCCTCCGTCTCCCAAAGCAACCTTGTTCAGAAGCGAATTGAGGCAAATAAGCCCCCGTTAGCGGTCTCGACGAAGTGCATGTCATCGGCGCCCACTCGGCGGCAGATGTCGCGCAGGCTGACGCCGGCCAGGAGGGCAGCCTCCTCCGGGGGACCATCTCGACTTCCTTGAGACACGTTGGACACCAAGCTAGCTTCTGCTTATCCGGTTGTTTCAGCATGCCGCTAGATATAGTATCGAAGGGTGGCGCGTCCGCCCTTTTCCTACGAATCTGCGGCAGTTTCAGGCTCAATTCGCCAGTGAAGAGGCCTGCCAAGATTATCTGGCGGCCTGTCGCTGGCCGGATGGCGTCGCCTGCCGATGCGGTCACAAGCCTACGGCCTTATTACGGGCGCCAAGGATATTCAATGAACCCTAACCGCGACATCTGGTGCCTTGCTGAAACAACCGGATAAGCAGGAGCTAGCTAGGGTCGCGCCCTCGGGGCGTCTGACAATAACGATTTGGTGCATCTCGATGGTCGTCACGCTTCTCTTCCTCACGACCGCCCCCTCCCTCAGCCCTTCAGTAGGGCTGCCCCGGCCTGCGGACGTCACCCTGAACACCGCGTCCGCATCACAACCGGCGCCACATCCCGGGCTCTTGTCGCCCTCATCGTCGGCGCCGTCTCACGTCGGCGGCGGAGAGTAAGCTCCCGCTCGGTTCTTTCCTTCCTGTCACGGCTCTCTCTGGCCGATGATTTGTCGCGAATCTCCCCTCCTCTACTAAGCGACAACACCGCTTCAGATGAAGTAAGAAAGAGTGTGTAGCCGTTTCCGCGTGAAAGGAACTTCACCCTCCCGTCCGTCTGGTCCCTCATTGGCTTCGAAGCTCATCGGCAGCTTGCCGAAAGCTTCAGTGATTTGCGCACGAGTCGCCTCGTCAGGTGCTGAGCTTCCACTTACCGATGTGGTATTTTCCTTGCCCGTACTGGCTTCCGTAATCGCTTCTCTGAAGAGACCGGTCAGGCATGATACGGCAAGTGCAATTAGAAGCATGATCCCCAAGGGGGTGGTCTGTCGACGAATGTTTCTATGTGTCGAGTTCTTCATGGGGCTCTCCTTATGCATCCGACGTCTGGCCGGAAACGGATCACGCGCCAACGAGTTTCTTAGCGCTAGTGATTCTCCTGTGCACCCTTGGGAGCCAAGAATCCGTGGCGGCGATTCGCTTGATCCACGTAGATTCCA
>JALZJF010000065.1 GCA_030859905.1 Acidobacteriota bacterium | reverse complement strand
GCCCGCCCAGCAGCGCCACCGTCAGAAAGAGCATTGGCAGCACAACAAAGTCCACGAGCGCGCTATTCCTGGAACGATTAGTGGCAGTCATTCGGTTGTCAGTTGTCAGTGGTCAGTGGTCAGTGGTCAGTTGGCAATTGTCAATTGTCAGTTGTCAGTTGTAAGTGGTCAGTGGTCAGTGGTCAGTGGTCAGTTGTCAGTTGTCAGTTGGCAATTGTCAATTGTCAGTTGATCTTCGAATCGTCTTGCCAATCGGCAATCGGCAATCGGCAATTGGCAATCGGCAATCACTCATCACTCAGTCCTCAGTGCTCTCACTTTCTCGTGCGTAGCACCTTCAGTGGATTGACGTCGCTCCAGCTTCGTTCCGTACCTTGCTCTAATTCGGCCTTCAACTCCGCGGCGCTGTGCATGCGCAAGTTCGGATCGTCCACGGCAAGCGGGCTGGATGATGCCAGGGCGATAGCACGATTAACCGCATCGAGACCTTGCTTGAACAACTCCTGGTCGTAATAAACGCGGCCCCAGCCCTCGCGGTAAAACGAATAAGCGATATAGAACTGCGTGCGGGCATCTCCTTGGGCTGGATCTGCGCGCTGCCATTCGTCGCGCGCGGCGCGAAACTGTTCCCGCCGGAAGAGGTCGAGCGCTGAATTAAACTTCTCTTGATTTATCTGGTAAGTGCCGGCAGCAACCTCGGCGCTGGTCGCCACTTCTTTGAAAGTTCGCGGCTCGGTGGCGTAGATCCAGACGATGAATACGGCGTAAACGATCGTTAAGGCGAGGCCCGCAACTTGAATGATTTTGGATTGCATTGCTTGGCATCGAAGCTAGAGGATGCTTCCGGGTTGTGTCAATGAACGATCCACTAAATAACACGAACCAACACCAACTCTCGGTTAGTGGGACTTCGTGTTATTTCGTGTATCGTAACCCTCAGGACTGTTCTTCCCTGGAACCGACGGTGTTATCTTCGTCCTACGCCTGTTTGTCGATCAATGGAGGGTAGTCATGGAAAAGGAAAGCAACGAGAAGCAATCACAAACTGTGGCAGATGATTTGGAGCCGACCAAAGCCGAACTTGAGCGCCAGATGGACGAGACGAGGGAATCTTTGTCTCAAACTGTGCAAGAAATTAAGGAAACCGTGAGCGAGCAAGTTTCTTCAGTAAAAGAAACCGTCAGCGGAGTGCTTGATTACCGTGAGCAATTTCAAAAGGAGCCGATGGTCTGGAGTCTGGGCGCCCTCTCGGCGGGATTCGCGCTCGGTTATACGCTTGGTTACGCACACAAAAACATAAAGGGATCCGGGAAAAAATCGGAGGTTGCCGCTTTTGCGAACACACTCGCGACCGAACTCTCAACAGTTGGCAAGACGATGGTTATGCCGGCGCTTAGCGCAAAGATCAAAGACCTGTTCGGATTTGAACTTTCGGAATTGTTGGAAGAAATGGGTGGAAAGAAGAAGAGACTCCCACCGAAGAGAACTGCACCGAAACGGGTCAGCAAAACCGCAGCTAAGAAAAAGAGTAAAAACCGAAAAATGAGGTCGAGTTCGGTTTAAAGGGGAAGGAACCTTTGAATCCCCACGCAGAGTGTAGACATAGCAGGTGCTGGAAAAAGTGGCCACTCTCAGGAAGAACAAGACGATCCACGAAAGTACACGAACTGACTCGAACAAAGAGTTCTTTTCGTGGCCGTTCGTGTGATTTCGTGGATCGTTCTTAGTTCTTCAGCAGTTTGCTAGCTTAGTCGTCTGATTCGGAATTACGGTGACGTATTTATATGCGATCAGGCGGCCCGGAGTAGTTGTTTTTGGTCGAGTTTGGCCAGCAGCCTCACGAGATCTTTGCGGGTGAAAGTCCAGCGAAAGGGAGAAGCGGTCTGTTCATAGTACCGCTGGAAAGCCAGCAATCGTTCTTGGAGCTGGGCCAAGGAGGCGCAGTCATTGGGAGTGAGCACTTTTCTTTGGACGATCGAGAAATAGATCTCGATTTGATTGAGCCAGCTAGCATGGATGGGCGTGTGCACGAGATGGGCGTTGGGCCAGTGGGAGCGCAGTCGCTCGACTGCTCTCTGGCCGCGGTGCGAAGAGCAGTTGTCCATGATCCAAAAGACGCGTTGGGCCGATTTGTACGGCTCTTGGGCCATCACTTCTGCTACCAGACGATCCACTGGCGCAATGCCGTTTTTGGGTTCGCAACGGCCGAAAAGTTTGGCGCGGTGGACGTCCCAAGCAGCGAAATAGGCGCAGGCGCCTTCCCGGAAGTATTCGTGTTCGACGCGCATCGGTCGCTGTGAGGCAGGCGGTAACGTGGGCTGTTTTCGGCGGCGCGCTTGAATGCTGGTTTTCTCATCCGCGGAGATGACAAAATCATCTGGTTGTAGCGGTTGGCCCTCCCAGACGCGCTCATAGAGGTCCAGGATGCGCCCTGCTTTGCGAGCGAAGTCTGGATCACGCGGGAAGATCCAACTGCGGTGTTGCCAGGGGCGAAGCGCATCGGCGCTGAGCCAACGCCAGAGCGTGGCGCCGCTAATCTCGGCAATCAGGCCCTGCGTGATCACCTCGCGTTTAATATCCGCGATAGCGAGGTGCGACAAAGGCAGACCGAGGCGATGCGGCAACTCACAAGCGAGCGCTTTAATCTGGACGACGAGACTGGGGGGAAAAGCGGGCTGGACGCCCGCCTCGAGGTTGTTCATCGAGACCGGGCAAGCGAAACACCGCGAAACGCTTGCGCCACTTGCTGACAATCTGGCGCGGCGTGTCCAAGCGCGCAGCGATTATGTCATTTGATAAACCTTGCGCGGCAAGCAGCACAATTTTGGCTCGCATGACATCCCGATACGGTGACGTATACTTGCGCGCTCGCGCTTCCAGTTGTACTTGTTCGTCGCCTGTTAGAACGATGGTGTATGGGCTTCGTTTCGGCAACAGAAGGACCCTCCTCTTGAGAGCCATTCTACCGAATCGGCTGTGGCAAAGCCAAGTTAATACGTCATCGTAATTATGAACTAGAGTACTTAGCCAGGGGGAAAAAGAAAGGGTGCGTCACCGGCTCGCAATACCAGCCAATGCCGCCCCTCGTCTTCCGCAACTCACATCCTTCGAGATCACCCTCACCGCAACTTGGGGTGGCCACGGAGGGCCACCCCTACTACTGTGGCGGTGGATTTGAGTAACCTTGTTAAAGTCCTTGGTAGGCTGGAACGTCAGTTGTTAGAACCAGGTCCCGTACGCTTGATCTTTACGCCACCGTTTGTGGTCGTGGCGCGGACAGTTGGTCCACCGGAACCCAGGTTCACCGCCAGTTCCCTGGTAATCCTTCCCTGCACAGTTACCGGAAAATCCACGCTCAGGTGCCCGTTGACCGTGCCGGTTTCCAGGTGTGCTGAATAATTCTCCGGTACCGACATGACAATACCGCCGTTTGTAGTTTTCACATCGAGCGTTTCGCCGTCCCAACGTGCGCCATCAAGTTCGACTACCAGGCCGCCGTTGGTCGTACCACCTCGAACCAGGCCTCCAACGCGCTTCAAAACGACGCCGCCGTTATGCCCGGTGAATTCAATGCGTCCACTAACGTCTGCGACAGAGATGCCGCCGTTGTAGGCTTCGAGGGAAAGATCCGAACGCCGCGGAACAAAAATCTCGTAGCTGACATTCCAATGGTAGTCCCGACGATTGTCTGGTCCTGCGGCAAAGATCTTGCCGCCGCCAGTCTCGAGTCTGATCTGCTTCGCCAGGTCGTCCGCCTCACTTTGAGTGGTGGCACTCGTCTGGATTCTCGCTCGCACCAGGACCTCGTTTCGATCCCAGCCCTTCACCGACACTCCTCCGTTCTTGCGAGCGTTGACCGTAATCACGCCCCCGGCAGCCACGGTCTGTTCCTTAATCTCACAATGTCCCATCAACCGATCGCTATACCAATTGTCGCGACAAGTCAGAGAGCCTCGAGACTTGTCCTGCGCAAACGCGAGTCCGCTCATCACACTCAGCGTTGCAGCGATAAACACAATTCGCCGTATCCAACTATTCATGGTGGTGATCTCCTGGGAAGTTCCTCTTCAGATTTTTACGATCTCAGTTTTTCGCGGTTCTGAGAGGTAAACACCATCGCCTTACCAGATGTGGCAAAGATTTTAGGGCGAGCCGAGCGGAAAGTCTTACGAAGTTGTTTTCTGTAACGCTACTATGCGAGGAATGCCCTGAAAGTCATTGTGGATGTCCAACAACTTCCAGATGTTCCCGTCAATCAAGCGCTCGACGGCCGCCCCCTGGTCAAAACCAATCTCCATGAGCAAATGACCGCCTGCTTTGACAACGGCCCCGCTATCAAGCAACAAACGCCGAATAACAGTGAGCCCATCAACACCTGCAATCAGCGCCAGACGCGGCTCGTGGTCGCGAACTTCTCTCTGCAAACCATCCAGCGCTGACGCGGCGACGTAGGGCGGATTGGAAACCATCAAATCGAATACCGGTTTACCAGTGCGCAGGGCTGACAAACAATCGGCGACCAGGAAAGAAATTCTCGCTGCAACTGAGTGTCGCAGGGCGTTGCGCCGGGCAACTTGAATCGCCTCGATGGAGAGATCGATACCCACCGCAGTCGCTCGCTGTTTCTCGTGAAGCAGTGCTACCGCGATGCAACCTGACCCCGTCCCGATGTCGCAAATAGACGGCGCTGCCGGGTCCTTATCGACCAGAGCAAGAGCCGTTTCCACAAGTAACTCTGTCTCAGGTCGTGGAATTAGCACATCCTTTGTGACCTCAAAATCCAAACCAAAGAAAGCCTGGCTCCTGGTGATGTACTGCAACGGCTCGCCTTCAGCCCTGCGCGCAACGCATTCGCGAAAAATCTGCTGCTCTTCCGGAGATATCAAGTCTCCCGCGTGGGTGATGATAAACGTACGATCACGGTCAATAACGTGTTGAAGAAGTGAACCCGCCTCGCGGCGGGCGTCGCGCACGCCCCCCTGGCGCAGAGCCTGCGCAGCTTCGCGAATCGCTTCGGCAATAGAAACGCTCATCATATTTAACGAGACTTGATTCACAATCGGGGAACACCGTGTTGCCTTTCCGCAGTCCCGCACACGGGTCTATAATACGCCGCAATCGTCTTGTTAGTGTTCCTGGAGTGATGTGGCCCAGATACTCCAATCTCCGAACGTGATTCGTCCGATTGGTTTTGGGAAAGAGATAGCATTGTCACTTTTCCCCTAGTACAACGGTACGAGCTCGTTCCTCCCGTGTACGACAGAACCTCCGGGCCGCCCAGGTTTGGAGGTTCTGGCGTTAAAAGGGGTCTAGGTTTAACTACGTTTAGCCGTTTGGGGAATCAAAATGGGAACCCTTTACAAAAGCCTGCTCTTATTCGCGATGAATTGGCTCGATGCCCAGCTCACAATTCTGTGGGTGCGTTTGGAAGTGGCTACTGAAGGTAACGGCCTGATGGCTCGAATCTTGAATTTGGGCGAGGCCCCGTTTCTAGGCGTCAAGCTGGTTGTGGGAGCTTTTGCGGCTTACGTTCTTTATCGTTGCGCCCATCTGCCACTGGCTCAGCGCGGCATGAAGCTGGCGCTGGGAATCTATCTAGTCCTAATGGCGATTCATGTTGCCACCGGCTTCTCGGCACTTGGTTGGCAGGCTCCCGGGACCGTAGTTGCTTACTTTGGCAGTCTACCCGCGGCATTCCTGGCGTCCCTGGCTTGAGGGACCTCTCCCGTCGCGCGCTTTACCAGTGGGGGGAAGATGCGCCAACAAAACGGAACCCGTCGCGCCTCTCAAACGTTTCGGAACAAACTCATTGCGCTTTCGCCGGTAACGACTCCTCGCACTTGATTACGAGTCCCCTGAAGTTCTACATTTGAGCCAACCGAACGGAGTGTGGCGCAGGTTCCGCGAGAAAACGCGCAACCGGCTTCAGTAGGTAAGCATCCAACCGCTTGCGTCTCCGAACCTTGAAATTGATAACTTAAGAGATAAATCCATGTATAAGATTACCGCACGTCAGATCCTGGTCATTGCTTTGATTTCTGGACTAGTCGCCGCCGCTACCGTGGCGCTTGTGAATCGGTTGTCAAACCGCCTTGAACCGGCCGGTTCCGCATTTACCGAGAAATCCCCAGCCGGCATCACAGAGCCTGGATTGGCCACCGACGAGCAAAACAATATCGAAATCTATCGCACGCTTTCGCCCGGAGTGGTGAACATTCACTCGACATCCTACGCCCGCGACTTTTTTGGGTTTGTAGAGCCTCAGGAAGGCGTTGGCTCGGGATCTATTCTCGATCAAGCCGGTCACATTCTGACCAACAACCATGTGGTCGAGCGAGCTGAAAAGCTTTCTGTCAGCTTCGGCAGCCTGAAAAAGTATGCGGCAACAGTTGTCGGCCGCGATCCCGATACTGACCTGGCCGTGATTCGGTTGATAGAGAAACCGCGGGAGCAGTTGACGGTCGTACCTCTTGGCGATTCTGATAAGTTGGAGGTGGGCCAGAAAGTGCTGGCGATCGGTAACCCCTTCGGATTGGATCGCACGCTGACAACCGGAGTTATCAGCGGACTGCAGCGGCCGATACGCGCCAGCAATAACCGGCAAATCGAGGGCGCCATTCAAACCGACGCTTCCATCAATCGCGGAAACTCGGGTGGTCCATTGCTTGACTCGCGTGGTCGCATGATCGGAATCAACTCGCAAATCCTGTCACCCTCCGGCGCCTCCGCCGGGGTTGGCTTCGCTGTTCCAGTTAACATCGCGAAACGTATTGTGCCGCAGCTAATAAGTTCGGGGCAGGTGCTCAGACCTAAACTCGGAATCACGACGCGCAACGTCGAAGCATTCAAGAATCAGGTTAACTTGCCGGTTTCCGAAGGCGTTCTGATTTGGCAGGTTGCTGCCGGCGGGGCGGCTGCGAATGCGGGTCTACGCGGACTCACCCAGACGGAAAACGGCGACGTTGAGTTGGGCGATATCATTGTGGCTATCAATGGTGAGAAGGTGGGTAACTCCGACGATTTGTTTCGGGTGCTGGACAAGCATCGAGTTGGTGCTGTCGTGCCGGTCGACGTAGTCCGGGACGGAAGAAGAATGACAGTGTCAGTGCGCCTGACTGAAGGTCCTGATAGCAGGCGTGGAATCATTCGACGATAGCCAAGTGAGGTGTCAGGTGCCGTGTACCAAAACGGCACCCTCCATTTAAAATCCAAACCGCCGGCCCCTGTGAACCAAACCAATCACTTCTTTAATCTCGGTTACGGATGGCTCTGCAAACACTGCAGCTCAGAAGATGCTGAACGGAAGCATCACGATCAGGGCACGCGCGCACGCTTCTTCACTGAGGGCGAGGCCGAAGAGAAGGAACCTAAGCTCTCAACGTTGGCGCTCGCTCGCTGGACGGACTCGACTCGTCGATCCCTAACGTGCCCGCGATGTGAG
This sequence comes from Acidobacteriota bacterium, assembly GCA_030859905.1. Lineage (GTDB taxonomy): Bacteria > Acidobacteriota > Blastocatellia > Pyrinomonadales > Pyrinomonadaceae > PSRF01. The sequence continues at coordinate 225 of JALZJF010000065.1, read as the reverse complement.
ATTGAAGAGATGATCAGTGCCGGATAAAAAGCTGCTCCAATCGTGTTGGTTTCGGTAAGTCTTTTTTCTGGGGTCGAATCGCCGACTCAAACGTCCAATACTAGGAGTCTGTCGGAAAAATCGGATTTCTCTGTGTAACCTCCGTGATCTCCGTGTCTCCGTGTTGAAATTGCTAAGAAAAGATGCACCACGGAGGCACGGAGTACACGGAGAAGCTTTTTTCCG
>JALZJF010000038.1 GCA_030859905.1 Acidobacteriota bacterium | reverse complement strand
CGTTAGCCTGTAAATCGGAACGTGCGACAATTATTCTCAGCGGATTGTTAGAAGGGGCTACTTTTTCTAATCCTTTATACGAGTCAGAAGTCACGCTGCTACTGGATGGCGCGATCGCAATTGCTGCCCTAAATCACCCGTACATAGTTTAACCTTCACCTAACCGGACATAGCTTGCTTTGACGACTGAAACGTCGGTAAATACGACTTGGTAACGCGTAGTAGAATGAGGTAAGTACCCCCGAAGCGGACTTAAAATCCGTTGACCGTAAGGTCGTGCGGGTTCGACTCCCGCCCTCGGCACCATTCCTAATCTCATCGTTTCAAACAACTTGGGGCTGGTTTCTCGATTCGTCACGCTCATAGCGTCCGGGTTATTGGGATCAGGATGACGCTAAGATGACGATATTTTTTTAGCCAGCCCTCCGTTCGAATTCGACAACCTCACCTCTTGGTTCAGCGAGTTTGTCGACCGCACTTTGGATCACGGTCGGCGTGCCATGAGCGTAACCAGCCGTGACTCCAATTGACGAGTGTCCTAGCTATAGCTAGTAACTGCATGATGTCGAGTTCATGCACTCTCTGGCCACGCAAGCGAGTGGCAAACGTATGCCTCAGATCATGCCAAGTGATACCGCCGGCTTTAGTCTGACCGCACGTTATTTCAGCCTTCTTACACGCACTGGCGAAGCCGCTGCGAATAGTCTCGGAGTCAACGCCGCAAAGCGCTTGCGAGAAGATCAATTCGCTGCCCGAGGCATCTTGAATGGCACCTGACAGTGCGCCCCGAACCATTGAATTCATCGGTATGATCCGAGGCTTCCTATTTTTACTCTTAACTACCAATAGCCAATTGGGAGGAATCTCGACATCCCTTCCATTGACTGCATGGAATTTCCGCGTCGTGTTTTTTGAAGAATACAATGTTTGCCGCTGACTGAAAGCCTGCTTCGGTGAACTGCGAAACGATGCTGGCGCTACCGAATATCACGATTGTCTTTGCCAGATTGCTCTTTCATTTCAGCGATTCCAATACAATTTCATTCTTTAATTCGGAATTGTTCCACTCAGCTTTTTTCATACTTTTTGAGAAAACGATTTTGTGCGTTTCGTTCATAAAGTCTGTAATCGCCGGGTCTTCCGCCTAAGCTTTTGGGGTTGCCCAGTAATTCGCCATTGTTTCGTAAGTGGCTTGTCCGAACAAAATAGTGTCTATCGAACATGAAAATCTTTAGGAAGCTCTGAAAAAGTTCCCTTCAAGTTAACATAACCAAGATCATGTGCTACCGACACCGGCGCCGGACAGTACTTGACAGCATAAATTTTCTGAGTTATATCCTTCGTGCCGCCAAATTCGAATCCCTCTAGACTCGTAGTTTGGCGAAACCCACGATTCACATCTCACAAACTCATCGTTTAGGGAGGCCATGCAAATGAGTACTGTTTCCACTAGAAGGCTCACGATCAGACTCCTAACACTAGCCCTACTCGTCTCAGCTTTAGTATCGCTCGCTACGGAGCAGGGTAGTGCGTGCCAGAACTGTGTCAGGCTCGATCCAAGTTCCGCCATAACGTACGGTTGCACGACCAACGACTGCTCCGGTTCAAGTGGCTGTACGCCTACGGATGGAGGATGCTATTTGACCGCCGATATGTGCAGAATGGGGTCTGACGATATTAATGATCCAATCGTGATTTCTTGCGATGACGCATAGATTGCTGTTCCGAAAGGAGAACTATTCCGGCCCTTATTCGGCGGCGGGATTGATTCGGCTGCGAGGGAGTTTCGCGCGTCGAAGTGTCTTACGTTCATGCAAACTAACGGGTTGAACCGAGCCAGGTGTCGGAAAAGTGGGACGCCGGTCTTTAGCTCACATCCCCTAGAGTGACACACGAGTAGATCGGCCCAAACGCCCTACACTAATCTATCGCTTAGGAGCGGAGGTTGAGGTGATTCGCAACAATTGCTACATTTTGTTGCTTCTAATCGTAATACTAAGTCCAACTCTATTTAACCCAGCCAGGACCAGTAGAAAGCCACAGGGAGTCCCAGTATCTCCGCAACGCAATTCTGCTTCTCAGAAGAAAGCCCTTGCAATTCTTCGGGTACGTGGTTTTGCAGAAGGTTTTCTCGCAGGACGTGAGGCATGGGCCAGGACAGTTGGCCTAGCTCGCTTGGCTGACCTGCTCTGGAAGGATGATGAACAGTACGCGCGCGCACTGTTCGAGAAGGCGCTCGAGGTCTCCGGAAAGAGCGATGTCTCTGCTACGTCTAATAGGCAACTCGCGTCTTATCGTAACGCTGTTTTGACGCTTCTTGCCAAACGTGATGCTGGTTGGGCCAAGCGGGTAGCAGCCGCTGACAGTTCGAGCGGCTCCGACAAGGGGCGCGACACCTCAATGAGTACTAACCTTGATCGGGGTTACAGGCTCATCAAAGAGAATCCCAAGCAGGCTTTATACTACGCTGACCAGAGCCTACTTAATGGCGTAGACTCTGGTATGTACGCTTTCCTCCATCAGTTTCGCTTGCAAGACGAAAAGGCGGCAGACAGGCTTTTCTTGAGTGTCCTGGATCAATTAGTAATACAGCCTAGTGTTGACGCCCAGACTTTGCTGCGCCTCGGTACCTATATCTTTACGTCTCCCAGGATCGCTGATTCTAGAACACCCACTATAATGCAAACAGGTGTGGGCCAGCTTCTAGTGCCGGACATCACGGCGGACCGTTCGGGTATTCAGCGGGCACTTGTACGCTCATATTTACTCGTCGCCAGCCAGCTTATGATGCGTCCAATTTCGGACCCCAAACAGCGACAGATGTATTACGTCGCGGGCCGCCTCCTGCTGCCGAAGGCCGAGAAGTTTTCACCTGAACTAGTCAACCACTTTGTCATGGCAATGTCTGCTTTATCTTTGGACATACCTTCGGAACTTACACAGGACGCCGCTTATCAGAATTTTAAGATGAATCCCCCGAGGGAGTTGGAAGACGAATTGCGCGATATTGAGAAAATGCCGAATGAGCGTCAGCGCGACGAACGATACTTGGGACTGACGTTCGACTATTATCAGAAACGAGACTTTTCACGTGCACGCAACATCGTGGCGAAGATGAGGGATGAGCGGGCTCGTCAACAGCTTGAGATCCTAATCATCTTCGGTGAGGCTGTAGGTGCTCTTACCGAGGGGGACTTGGAAGGCGCAGAAACGTTGGCTCGGAAGATGCCAGATGGCACGGAGCGCAGCCTCATTTGGCTCGGCATTGGGCATGCACGCAGTAAGGCGGCTGATAAAGTAATGTCCACCGAAGCTAGCAATGCGGCACTGAAGTCGGCACGTCGTGTCCAGGATGCACATAAACCGTTCCTCCTACTTAGTGCTGCTGGTTCTTTTGCGACTCTTGATCCGATTCTCTCTCAGGCGACCTTTACAGAAGCTGTGCAGGACTTCAACTCGCGCTCAGCTGAAGAACTGGGACGCATAGACTGGAAAACAAAAGTTGAAACAGGTAGTGCTTGGAGGCACTTCCCGCTTCGGCTCGTAGGCGTTGAACTGGGGATCGAACAAGTTATGCCGCACCTAGTCACGTCTAACGTAGAAGCGACAATCGCGACGGCGGGTAGATTGAACAACGAGAATCAGCGTGCTGTGGCTTTGATCGCGGTAGCAGCGACTCTGTTAAAGTGAATTCATCCATCTGATTGTTCGACCGTCAATTGATAAGTTGAAGGAGGAAGGCTGTGCGGTTGATGGTTACGCTGTTTACACTCATTTTGATTGCCACTAATGTGACTAATGCCGGTGCTCAAGAGCGTCGCGCTTATCGACTCATTCAAGTTGCTGAATTGTCACTGCGCAAGGCCGCCACGAGGATCGTCATGCCTGAGTTTCCTGAAAGTGCCAAGAAGCGCGGGGTTAAGGGCCTCGCCGTAGTAGAGATAGAATTTGACGAGAACGGGGCAGTGAGCAAGGCGGTTGTGCTCGAATCCCCCGATCGGGTCATTGCCGAAGCCGTTTCCCATGCAGTCGGTCAATGGAAGTTTCAACGACAGACACTTGGGGGTCAGCCGGTTCACATCAGAGGCAAGCTGACCTTTTACTACGTTATTGACGCGGACGGCGGTGGCCACGTCGAGAATCCGCGCCAAGCTCGTTAATTTGAAAGCCCGCAGGTAGACCACCATGGCATTAAAGTCTCCCTCGCAAAGGAAGCTTGAGATTATTTTCGACGCGGCCATTGTAGTGACTGCGCTGGTGCTCTGTGGCCTTCTAATTAAACGGTACTACGCGCCGGCCCAAGTCGGCGACGCTAAATCCACCCTCACCGATACCGTGCAGCGTTTGAAAATAGGGTCACGTTTTCCGCTGACAGGTTTAGACTGGGCCAAGAATGCGCATACCCTGGTCTTGGCCATTTCAAAGGACTGCAAATACTGCGCCGAGAGCATAGTGTTCTATCGCCAGCTCTCGATGCATCGAAGGGGACAGTCTCATTTCCGGCTGATGGTGATTTTGCCGCAGTCGGCTAATGACGGGCTAAAGCAACTGAACGATTCCGGAGTGTTTGTGGATGAAGTTAGGCAAATGCCGCTCCAGTCCATCGGACTAGACATTGTACCCACTCTATTACTGGTCAATGATCAAGGCATCATTACCAATATTTGGTCTGGTAAGATGCTGTCAAACCAAGAATCAGAACTCTTCAGCCATTTAGGAATCCGCACAAATGTGGCAAATATGAGTAAGCAGGTCAGGGGCGTTGGTAGCACGAGCTGGGCATCTGAAAGTCCGATCAGAAGTGAATCTAGTTCTGGAAAAACCGACGCAGCACTTAAGAGCATTGAGAAAGCAGGATCCATCAGACCGGAGGATCTAGACCGGCTGATAAAAAGCGGTAAATCTTTTGTGATTGTTGACGTCCGCGATCGTGATGCTTATCTGCGAGAGCACAGGCCGGGAGCCAAGAATATTCCATTAGATGAAATTGAAGCGCGCGCGATCAATGAATTGCCAACCTCTGCCTTGATCGTAGCGGACTGTCATTGCTCCAACGGTAATCAGGGCGAAACAGCCCGAGAGATACTGCGTAAATCAGGATTTTTGCATGTCGTCTGGCTGACTAATTGAACCGGCGGCACAGATTTCAGATTTACCAGCTAGTACTTAGTTGCAGAAATGCGCCGTATGTATTTTAATGGTGCACGTGGCGCGTCAGAACACTACTGTCCATCTTTCGCCCGAAGAGCAAATGATCTTGAAGCAGCGTCTTCGGTCCAGCAAGACCGAGCAGCGCGTGGCTCTTCGCAGCCGGATAAT
>JALZJF010000028.1 GCA_030859905.1 Acidobacteriota bacterium | reverse complement strand
CCAGCTCCGCTTTGCCCCTGTTCCACATTGCTTCGGACTTTCAGGAGCTTGTCGAGCATTTCAGCGCACTCGGCACTGCGTGTGGCAAGTTGAGCGTCTGCCTGTTCGTGAAGGTGTTTAAGGCGGTGAAGTTCATCAGCGACATGCAACGCGGCGAGGATGGCAACCTTTAGCGAATCAACAGTCAAGGTTCCAGAGGAGATTTCGCGCATGCGGCTGTCTACGAATTCGGCCAGTTGGATAATGTACTCCGTGTCGCCATCGGAGCGAATGTTGTAGGTCTGGTTATAAATCTCGACTCTGATCGTGGGGGTCGTGGTAGTAGTATCCATACTGCTTTTACCGAGCGTTTGGCTGATTCCGGCGGTCATCTGAGTTCCTCCGCCAGTTCTGGATCCAGAGCCGCAACCGCGTCCAGCATTGCCTCCACCTTCATCCGTATTATGTCGCGTTCGGCTAAAAGTTGTTCCACTTGTCTCTCAAGCCGCGCGGTTTCCCTGGGTGCACTCATTCCGCGTCGGGCGAGCGAAAGCTCCTTCTCCAAACTCTCTTTTTCCTGCCTAAGCGTTTTGGTGAGCTCGATCGTGCGATAGATCTTGTCTTCGAGGTGCGAGAACTTTTCCAATCCAGATAAACCGACCATCAGTATCTCCCGGGACCAAACTAGCTCAAGCGGATTTGATTATGCGGCTTCGGGCTGGCAAGCGCAATACTGATCTTGTAGTCGAAGATGATTTATTTCTTCAGTGCAGTTGCGCACTATACTGGTGAAGCAGCGAATCAATCAAGCCGTGCTGACGCTCTTCAACTTCTGCGTCACGCAAGGTCCGCTCATCCGAGCGATATTCGATTCTGAGCGTCACCGCGCGCTTATCTTCCGGTATGTTCGCTCCTTCATAAGTCCCCACAAGTTGGACGCCCCGGCAGTCATCGATCTGCTGTTTTTCTATGGTAAGCAGCAGTTCCTCAAGAGTGATTTGACGGTCAACGAGAATAGTGAGATCGCGTTCGACGGAGGGATAACGAGGTAACGGTTCGTATTTGACCGTAAGTTCTTCCGCACCTAGCAGACTGGTAAGATCAAGCTCGACAACATAGACAGGCTGGCGAAATTTACAAGCATCAGACACCGACTCCGCCAGTCTGCCGAGAGACCCGATAGTCGTCCCATCAGCCAACGAGATTCTTGCCGACTGACCCTCGCGTAAGTGTTTAACCTGGACTTTCGTGAACCTCAGCGGTCCACCGTTTATGGCGGCGACGGCCGCTTCCAAAGACCCCTTAACATCAAAAAAGTCCGTTTGTCGCGGCGCTTGTGCACGGTTCTCTTCACAGGCGCCGCCTGCGGCAATTAAGGCAAGTGCCTCGCGTTCACGGGGCAACTCACCAGACCCCGATTTCGCAAAAATCCGCCCGGTTTCAAACAAACGCACGCTGAGTACGCCGTGATTAAGATTGCGCCGGAGGGAATTTAGGAGGCCCGGAATCAAGGTCGGACGCATTCGTACTTCGTTCTCAATAATCGGATTCTTAAGCGTGATAAAAGCGCGTTTAGGATCCTGAGCGCTGAATTCCGGAATCAACTCAAATTGATTGTCATGCGCCACTTCGATAAAGCTAAAATTGATTGCTTCATCAAAGCCCAGGGCTTGAAGCGCTCGCCGCAACTTGCGGATATTCAGCTCCTTTGGTTGGTGCTCCCCTGACTGTTTCGCGGGAGGAAGTTCGGAGCTAATTTTGTCATAGCCGAAGTGCCTGGCAATTTCTTCGACCAGATCCTCTTCGCGCTCGATATCTATTCGCCAAGTAGGTGGAACACACTTCCAGACCGTGGATGATTCTTCAGTGTAAGCGATCCCCAAGCCGGTGAGAATACGCTTCATTTCGGTTTCGGAAACGCGTAGCGAGGTCAGACTCTCCACTCGAGCAGGACTAAACGCAATGCTCCGCGCCGGTAAAGGACTCGGATACACATCGATTGCGTCCTGGGTCGCCACGCCGCCGGCAATCTCGCAGATTAGCTCGATACATCTGCTTTGTGCGCGTAAGACGTTTTCGCAATCCGCGCCGCGCTCGAACCTCCGCGACGCTTCTGTATCCAGGCCCAGCTTTCTTGCCGTCTGACGCACCGAGTCGGGATTAAAGTAGGCACTTTCGATCAACACATCCGTTGTTTGAATTGAAATTTCGGAGTCTTCGCCACCCATTATTCCAGCCAGTGCAACCGGCCGCTCAGCATCCGCAATCACCAGCATGTTGGTGTCGAGCCCGCGCTCCACACCGTCAAGCGTCTTCAACTTTTCACCTGCGGTTGCTCGTCTGACGACGACTCGTTGTCCGCCGAGCTCGTCGAAATCAAAGGCGTGAAGCGGCTGGCCCAGTTCATGCAGTACGTAATTCGTGATGTCGGCTACATTGTTGATCGGTCTCTGCCCAATCTCTTCCAGGCGTCTAGTCAACCAGGCCGGAGATGGAGCGATCTTCACCCCGCGCACGAGTCGGGCGGCGTATCGCGGGCAGAGATCGGTATCACGGATTTCCACTGACGTCAGGTCGATGGTCCGGCCGTCAGCCAGGGCCGGTTTGCTGGACGGCAGGCGTACCTTTCCCGACTCGATAACCGCAACTTCGCGAGCAATTCCCACATGGGAAAGACAGTCAGGACGATTCGAAGGAACTTCGACGTCAAGAACGACATCGCCTTCCTTCTCTTCCACAGCGTCGATCGCCAACCCAACCATGGTCAACCGCTCGCGCAACTCCAGCGGGGTCAGAGTGGTCCCGGTCAGTTCTCGTAACCAGTTGTAACTGATGAGCATGGTGTCGGGTGCCGGGTGTCGGGTGTCGGGTGTCGGCAGGACCGGGTTCTCCCGGCACCTGACACCCGGCACCCTGATACCGATTTTTTATTCAAACTGTTCCAGAAATCGTACGTCGTTTTCGAACAATAAGCGGATGTCGTCGAGTTCGTACATCAGTCCAACCATCCGGTCTATACCAAAACCAAAAGCGAACCCCGAAAACTGGTGAGGATCAACGCCCGCAGCGCGAAGTACGTTCGGATGTACCATGCCGGATCCACCCAACTCTATCCAGCCGGAATTTTTGCAAATACGGCACCCTGATCCTCCGCACTTGAAGCAACTAAAATCAAACTCCGCGCTTGGTTCGGTAAAGGGAAAATACGAGGGCCGGAAACGCGTAACTGTCTTGGATCCAAACATGCGCCGCAGCAGCTCGGCCACGGTACCCTTCAGGTGCGCCATGGTAATGCCGTGATCCACGCACAGTCCTTCCACCTGAAAGAACATCGGGTTGTGCGTTGGGTCCGGAGTGTCGCGGCGGAAAACACGGCCTGGCGCGATCATTCGCACTGGCGCCCCCCGTCGCTGCATTGCGTGTATTTGGACGGTTGAGGTTTGGGAACGCAGCGCCAGCCCGTCAATCGTGTAGAAAGTATCCTGGGAGGCCCGCGCGGGATGGTTTTGTGGAATATTCAGCGCATCAAAGTTATAGAAGTCGGTTTCAATTTCGCGATCATCCTCAATGGCGTAGCCCAGGGCCACGAAGATATCTTCGAGGCGTTCGCGCAGGAGGGTGATTGGATGGAGATGTCCGCGCCGAGGTCGGCGACCGGGCAGAGTCACATCAATACTTTCGCGCTGGGTGCGGGACGACTGAATGTGATCTTTCAGTTTTGTTTCGGCCTGCTCGATGGCCAATACAATTTGAGCTTCCCGGCTCTGAACCAGTTGGCCAAAAGCAGCGCGTCCTTCCGGCGCTACCCGGCCGACGCTCTTCTTGCATTTGGCCAGCACGCTCTTCTTGCCCAGATGTCGCGTGCGCAGCTCGGACAGAGCACGTTGCTCGGACTCGGCTCGGTCCAGGGTGAGTCCTGGCACGGCTGCGGATTGACCGGTAAAGCGCGCAAAGCGTTCGAATTCGCGCTCGAACGCTTTGCTTGCAGCTTCAACCTGAGTCGTTGGATCTTCGTGAGTTTGACTTTCGCCCATCAGCAAATGTGCGCCGTTTCAGGCGGCTGCTTCTTGTCGCTGCTCACCTTCCAGAGCGCTCTTCGCTTGCAAGGCCACTTCCTTAAAAGCGTCGGGCGTGTTGGCCGCCAGATCGGCAAGCACCTTGCGGTCCAACTCTATACCAGCCAATTTCAGGCCGTGCATGAACTGGGAATAATTCAGCCCGTTAAGACGCGCGGCTGCGCCAATACGCACGATCCAGAGACTCCGAAAATCACGCTTCTTTAGTTTTCTTCCGGTATACGCAAAATTTAACCCTCGCTCGACCGACTCTTTCGCCGCACGGTAAAGCTTTGACTTGGTGCCGCGATAACCTTTCGCGAGCTTCAATATCTTTTTGCGCCTTTCCAGGCGTTTATTTCCACGTTTTGCTCGAGGCATAGTTCAATCCCCTTTCTATAAAGAGACGCGGAGACGGGGAGACACGGGAATAGGGAACTTGGCACTCTCGCAGTCTCCCTGGGTCGCCCGTTCTTCCTGTCTCCGTGTCTCCCGCTTTTCATCCTTCCGTCTTCATCCTATTAATCGCGCCCGTAAGGCAGCATCGATTCCACGCGCTCTTGATCGGACTTCGACACCAAAGTATCAATATCCAGCAGGCGCTTGCGCTTGTTAGTTTTTTTCGTCAGGATGTGGCGAGCATGTGAATGACCGCGCTTAATCTTCCCCGTCGCCGTAATTCGGAAGCGCTTGGCCGCACCCTTGTGTGTTTTTAGTTTTGGCATGATTGTTCTCCATTTCCAATTGCCGATCGCCAATTGCCGATTATGTGTTATCGCGTATATTCTGAAATTGGCAATTGGCAATTGGCAATCGGAAATCGGCAATCTAAAACTACTCCCCAACGCCTTCTGGCGTTGGCTTCGGCTTGCCGTCAGCCACCTGCCTGCTGCTTTCGGTGGCAGCGGGTCGTTCGGGCTTGGTCGCACCCTTATGTCGCTTGGGCCCAAAGATGATGAACATCTGATTGCCCTCCATGCGGGGCCTGGCTTCTACTTCACCGAGGTCTTTTAGATCACCCTCCAGTTTTGCGAGTATTCGGGAACCGAGTTCGCGATGCGTCATCTCACGGCCCCGGAACCAGATCGTGGCTTTCACCTTGTCTCCTTCCTGCAACCACTCGCGTGCGTGCTTCATGCGGTAATCGTAATCGTGGTCGTCAGTGCCAGGCCGAAACTTCACTTCCTTGACTACGATCGTCACCTGCTTCTTCTTCGCCTCGTTCGCCTTCTTCTTGGCCTCGTACTGATACTTTCCAAAGTCAATAATCCGGCAAACCGGCGGGTCGGCTGTTGGCGCTACTTCAACCAGATCCAATCCCTTTTCCTTCGCCGCGCGGATAGCGTCGCGCACGTCCATCACGCCGAGTTGTTCACCTTCATCACCGATAACGCGCACCTGCGGAACCCTGATTCGTTCATTAATACGCGCGATCGGTACGCGACGATTGTCAGGTCGCTGTCCACGACCTCGAAAGCCTGTAGCTATACCTCACCTCCTCGATTAAAAGTTTCGAGTCTGGAGTTCCGAGTTTCGAGTCGCTGACGAACTCGAAACCCGAAACTCGAAACTCGAAACTCGAAACTCGAAACTAACTGCTTACCAGCGCCCGTTCTGTAACCAGCTTGCGGGCCATCTCACTGAACTCGGGGAGCGACATCGCACCGATGTCTCCCTGGGTACGTTCGCGAACTGATACCTGGCGCTGATCCATCTCTCGATCACCCAGCACCAGCATGAACGGAACCTTCTGCATCTGCGCGTCGCGGATCTTGGCTCCGATCTTTTCGCTGCGCAGGTTTGACTCCACACGAAAACCAGAAGTGCGTAACTCGTTTGCCACGCGCTCAGCATACTCGTTGATGCGATCAGTGATTGGCAGAACTGTCACCTGCACCGGCGCCAGCCACAACGGAAAGGCTCCGGCATAGTGTTCGATGAGCACGCCAAAGAAGCGTTCGATAGAACCAAACAGCGCGCGGTGAACCATCACCGGGCGATGAGGCTTACTGTCCTCGCCTATGTACTCAAGCTCGAAACGCTCTGGTAAGTTAAAATCCCACTGCACGGTTCCGAGTTGCCATAACCGTCCGATCGCATCTTCGATCTTGAAGTCTATTTTCGGGCCATAGAAGGCCGCTTCGCCTTCAATACGTTCATACTTGATGCCCCGGCCTTCGAGTCCGTCGGCCAGCGCCGTTTCCGCCGCAGCCCACTCTTCTTCCGCGCCCAGCCACTTCTTACCAGTATCGTTGCCCTTTACCGACAACTCAAACTTTATCTTCTCGAACCCAAAAGTCTTCAGCACCTGAGATGCGAAATCCACGCAGTCGTCTATCTCTTTACGGACTTGCTCGGGCGTGCAGAAGAGATGCGCATCATCAACAGTAAATCCTCGAACGCGCATCAGGCCGTGCAGCGTGCCTGACAATTCGGCCCGGTACACGGTGCCCATCTCCCCATATCGCTGAGGCAGGTCGCGGTAAGAGCGCTGTTGCGATTTATAGATGGCGATGTGCATCGGGCAATTCATCGGCTTGAGTCGAAACTCCGCTTCTTCAATGGTGGTAGGAGCAAACATCGAGTCCGCATAGCTCTCTTCGTGACCGCTGATCTGCCACAGCTCGCGCTTCGCAATGTGGGGCGTATAGACTAGACTGTAGTTGCGCTTAATCATCTCCTGGCGCAGGTACTCTTCCATCTGCTGGCGAATGACTCCTCCTTTTGGATGCCAGAAGATGAGGCCTTGCCCGTACTGTTCCTGAATAGAAAAGAGGTCGAGTTCGCGCCCCAGACGACGATGATCGCGCTTCTCTGCTTCTTCGCGCTGCTTAAGCCACGCTTCCAACTCTGCGGGGGTAAAGAATGCCGTTCCGTACACGCGCTGCATCTGCGGCTGCGAGGCATCGCCCATCCAGTAAGCGCCGGCGAGAGAGAGCAACTTGAAAGCACGTAACTTGTTGGTGTTCGGCACATGCGGTCCAAGACAAAAGTCGATGAAAGCAGAACCCTCGATGTAATAGACACTGACTGTGTCGCCGCCCTTGTCAGCGATCAAGGCGCATTTCAAGGGTTCATCGCGTTCCTGAAAAAGACGAATCGCATCACTCTTCGCAATCTCATCGCGCCGATACTGCAGATTACGTTTCGCAATATCACGCATCCTCTTCTCAAGGATCGGGAGGTCCGCTTCTGTCAGGGCCCGTGGGGTGATCACATCGTAAAAGAAACCGTAGCGCGGATCATCAAGCAATGCCGGCCCAATCCCGAGCTTCGTCCCGGGGAAAAGATCTAGCACGGCAGCTGCGAGCAGGTGCGCCGTCGAATGGCGCAGCACGTCCAGACCATCCCTCGTTTCTGGCAGGACCGGCTCGATCTGAATTGCTTCGCCGTTCTGTGCGTTGAGCGTGAAAGCGAGATCCACCTCATGGCCGTTTACACGCGCCGCCAGCGCCTGCTTTGCCGCGTCGCGGTCGAGTCGTTTAAGCGCCTCCCCGACGGTCACCGGACCAGGAATCTGCATTCCGGCGCCGCCCTTCAGTTTTACGTTAATCTCACTCATGACTGTGGCGTAAATCGTAAATCGTAAATCGTTAACCGAAAAACCTGGCGCACGGAGAAGGTTCTCCATTCCAGAGTTCCGGCAGGACGCGAAGGAAGCATCCCTCCTATTGTTATTCAAGATTTACGAACTTCCAGATCGGTTCTGATAGGAGCGCCTTCGTCTAGAGGCGGCTTAGTGGCGGCCGCAGAAAATAGGGAACCGAGCCAACGTTCGATTCCTGACGAAGGTCTTCCGGAGCGTCCTGTCAAAAAGTGAAAACTTAGCAGGCCGGGGGAAAAATCCGGGCTTACCCGCCTTGAAAATTCCGAAACGTCACTAAAGCCCTCTCCGTTCCTGAAGTCTCCAAAACCTAACCGAAGCAGCCGGATATGTCAATTCCACGCCAGCCGACTTCAACATGTCGTTCCTAGCCGCGCATTAACTACCAGGCCATTTTGAACTGGCATCAGATTGACCCAATCATTCTGAACATAACCACTCATTCTGCTCAAGACGAATCTCCGACTTTGAATTACCCTGGAATACATAAGCCGTTCATCAGTAGCCTTGTGGCACAGGCTTTGAAAGTCACAAGCCGCGGCGGCCAACTCGCCCAGCGGACTAATCCGCTGGACCCGTCGCCGACGCCATTTCAACTTACTATTCGCAGGGGGGAAAGCATGAAAGGAATCGTGGTTCATCATCAGGGAAAAATCTGGCGCTCACTGGAGGGTCGGGTTAGCATCGGCCGCTTGGCAGTTCAGGCCATTACTTCTGTGCCATTGAAACAGGAAGGGACTAACCGCGGATGTGCGGTTACGCGCCCTGTGTATTTCGTCTTTAGCGTCGGGGGACAGACTTTCGCTGCCTCTCAAAATGTGACGCTTAGAAAAGGACGTAGATACCCCGACGTCGAACACTGGTTCGTCCGGTCAGAATCCCCGCAACACCTCGAACTCCACGAGTTACAACTAGCCTCAACCGCTCCCGCGTAAGCCTCGTCTTCCGTGGTTCGTGCTCTACCAGATGACGACAAAATCAGCTTGGCTGCTTGAAGTTCGCCGTAGCAGAGATGCTTGAGCGCAATTAGAGACATCGTCTCAACGCGCAGCTCATGGTTCCCCGCGCGCTCGGCAACCCCCCAGAGCTTCGCCGGCGCGCGCGGCGGTTTCTTCGAGACGATGCCAGAAAAAGAGAGTCGTTGTCAGCGCGTTAAGCGCCGCAGACTGAAGTTCCAAAGAATGCTTGGACCACCAAACGGCAGCGCTCTCGTTGCCGCTTCGTAAAGCACACAGCCTAGCGAGAAAATGTCTGAACGCGCATCTAGACTTTCGCCCCGCGTCTGCTCTGGAGACATGAATTCGCCGGATAGTATATTCACTTGTGCAAGTGATTCCAAATTAATTGCTGGCTGCGCTGGCTGCGGCCCACCTGACTGGCTGCAGTCCCACCTGAATAGATAAGATGAATCGCTGAAGATGCGGGAATGGCTGGTCGAGCGCTGACTATCACGGAGGGACACCCGACAAGCTTATCAAAATGAAAAATGTCGAATAATGTCAAATGACAAATGGAAAATGAAATGATCATGAATCCTAAGCTACGCATCTGGCACGTCGGCAACTGGTGTATCCACATCGGTCAGAAGTACGTCGAGTCACCCTTTGAAGCGCCCAGCAAGGATGTGGAAGTAGTCAACTACGCTCAGCCGTTAGTCGACGCGCTCCGTGCGATTCCGTCAGCCGAAGCCGTCTCTCAACCTTCGTGGGAGCTGTACCATATGTCACCCGAAGCTTTTGACGAAAGACTTAGCTGGGCCAGCACCATTATCTTCGCCGATGTCGAAACTAAATGTTTGATGCTGCATCCTGATTTCTTTCAGCGCGCCAAGTGGGGTGATGCGCCAATGGTGTTTTCCGACCGCTTTGACCTCTTGCGTGAGTGGATAACGGGCGGCGGTCATTTCCATATGAACGGTGGATGGCTCAGCTTTTCCGGCGAGCTTGGCAAGGGCGGCTGGGGTCGCTCGCGTTTTCACGATGCTCTACCAGTCGAATGCCTGCAGCATGATGATCTGGTGGAATCCACGGCTGGATATGTCGTGCGTTGCTCTCGTCCGGAGCACTCCGCGGTTAAAGGACTAGATTGGTCCACCTTGCCGTCACTCCTCGGGTTCAATGAATCTCGGATACGAGAAGGTTGTGAAAGCATTGTTGAAATCGAGAACCAGGGGAAATGGTATCCACTGTTGGCCGAGCGCAAACTTGGCGCAGGTCGTGTCACTTGCTGGATGACTGGCGCCAGTCCTCACTGGGGCATCAACTTCATGAAGTGGAACTCATACAGCCAATTCTGGACACAGGTTTTCGCTCGCTCTTAAGTCTCAAAGGTGAATGACACATTGTTCATTTGTCCCAGCGGTTCACTTTCTTGACCGGTTCGTTTATGACGCAGGCGCGCAAATCAAAAAAGATCCACGAAGTAACCCGAAATACACTAAAAGTTCTTCGTGATCTCTTTGTGGGGGCGTCCCTCTGTGGGCGCCCGCAATGACCAGAGGCCCCTTTTACCGTAACGAGGGCGCCCACAGAGGGACGCCCCTACAGAAGTAATCACGCTAATCCTCCGCGTAATCTGCGGATGCTATTTTGACGATGACTATAGCCATTGAAGTTGAAGATCTGCGAAAAGTTTATCAGACCAAAAACGGTGAGTCGGTTCGAGCGCTGGACGGCGTTTCTCTTCAGGTTCCGCAAGGGCGCATCTATGGCCTACTGGGACCGAATGGCGCGGGCAAATCCACTTTTGTAAAGGTCCTCAGCACGATTACTCCGCTCACTTCGGGGCGCGCCTCGGTGCTGGGATTTGACGTGAGCCGCCAGCCGTTAGCCACGCGACAGCAGTTGGTGGTTGTACTACAACAAACTGCCACCGAGAACCTGCTTACGGTTCGGGACAACCTGCTCATCTATGCCTATCTGCACGGAGTGAAATCGCAGGAAGCGCAACGACGCCTGCGGGCGGTAGCCGAGGAGTTTGAGCTCGGCGAGCGGCTGCGCGACACAGTACAAGAACTGAGTTTCGGAACCAAACGTCGGATTCAGGTGGCGAAGATTTTCATGCTGGACGCGCCGGTGATCATACTCGACGAAGCGACGACCGGCATGGACCCCCTAATGAAGCGACGCGTAATGGACCGCTTGCGCGCGGAAGCGCGTAACGGGAGGACCATCCTGTTGACCACGCAGGTCCTGAGTGAAGCGGAAGAACTGTGCGAGAGCATTATGATCCTGGACCAGGGACGGTCGATGGCTTCGGGCACCTTGCCGGAGTTGCGCAAGCTTTCCACACACATGTTCCGTGTGAATCTGCTGTTTGCAAACACTAACGGTGATTTGATCAGCCATCTTGAGGCGCTCAACCCTGTGCAATTACAGGTTAACGGCAACGCTGTCGAGATGGTGTTCCAGGGCGAGGAGGCTTCATTGCTGGGAAAGCTGGCTGAAATTTCTCGAAACACGCCCATTCTGCAATTTGAGGTGCGTGGCCCCACGCTGGAGGAGATTTTTATTACCTTGATGAAGGAGGCAAGATGAGTGGGATCGGGGCCGTGTTTTACCGCGATTACCGGCAGCGGATGACGAATATCGGATTCGTGTTCTGGGATCTGTTCGTGCCGCTCGCCTATTTGATTCTATTTGGGATGGGCTTTGAGCGGATGATCGGCGGCTCGGTCGCGGTCGAAGGACAAACTTTCGGCTACACCGCATACCTGCTGCCGGGTGTGCTGGGGATGGTCACATTCTCGGTCGCCATGAACACCTCATGGGGTTTTTTCATGGACAAGGACTCTGGAATCTTCTACGAGCTGCTGACCTATCCAATCACGCGCACCCAACTTCTAATCGGCAAGATCAGTTTTAATGTTCTGCTGGCGGTAATTGGGTCAGTCCTGGCCGTCGTGCTCGGCGTTGTAGCTATGGATGCGCCGATTCGCTGGGACTTGCTCCCGCTGACCGCCGCGATCGTGATGGCTGCCACAGCCGGATGGTTCTTTCTCTTCAGCGTGTTCGCCATTAAGCTCGCGCGGATGGATGCGTTCAACACCGTATTAAGCGCCGCGTACATCCTGCTCATGTTTCTCAGCTCGATGTTCTACCCGTTGACCGACTTGCCCCTCTGGTTTCGCGTGCCTGCCTACCTTAACCCGATGACCTGGCAGGTCGATCTATTGCGCTTCAGTCTGCTGGGCGTGGGATCAGCCACCACGCTTCTGCTCGAAGGCGCGGCCCTCGGAATTTTCACCTTACTTTGTTTGACTCTGGCGGTGCGTACGCTTAATCGCGCTGCCTGAAATGCGTTGGCGGGCAAAACCGTTTACAATGCCCCGTCTCACAGCACGTTCGCCTCACCCAGTTCTTCGTGCTCCGCAGTTCGTCGCAGCCTTAAGAATTTTGCGAGCAAGCGGTAGATACGCTCCGAGTCTTTCGCCAACAACGGCGCGAAAGTCGCCAGTATTAATACGTAGAGAGCTGCGAACGGTTGGATCAAAGGCAGCAAGCCACCCGATTGTGCGAGTTTCGCCACGATGATCGAAAACTCGCCGCGACCGAGAAGCGTCAGCCCAACGTTGAATGAAGTCGCTCCTGAGTGCCCAGCGCTCCATCCCGCCAACTGCCCGGCAAGAACAACGCCCAATAGCGACAGGAGCGCCGCACCGACTGCCAGCCACACCGCGCCGCCTAAACTAAATGGATCAACCGTCAGACCAAAGCTGAAGAAGAAGATCGTGCCGAAGAAGTCGCGGAATGGCACAACCAATCTTTCCAATCGCCCGCTGTGTTCGGTTTCGCCGAGAACCAGTCCCAAAAGCAATGCGCCAATGGCTTCCGCGACGTGGATTGTCTCCCCGATTCCAGCTAATAGAAACAAGGATGCGAACACAACGACGACAAAAACTTCGTTAGATGAGATGCGCAACAACCAGTTAAGTAGCGGGGTCGCCCATCGTCCCAAAAATATCAATCCGACAATGAAGACGAGCGCGAGTCCCGCTGACGACAACACTCCGGTGAGCGAGGTCGCGCCGCTTAAGACGATGCCGGATAGCAGCGACAGATACACAGCCAGAAAGACGTCCTCATACATTGTTACACCGAGTATGAGCTCCGTCTCAGTGTTCGCCGTTCGTCTGTAATCGAACAAGATTTTAGCGACGATAGCACTCGATGAGATGGTAGTGATACCGGCGATGATTAGCATTTCGGTCGGAGAAAATCCGGTGAAATAAGCGTAAGCGAGTCCGGCGGTGAAGTTGATGCCGATATAGATCGTGCCGCCGATGAAGATGGAGCGTCCGGCTTGAATCAAGCGTGTTACATTGGATTCCAGACCCAAATAGAACAGTAGAAAGAGAACGCCCATGCGTCCCATGAATGCGATTAGGGGAGCGCTTTCTATAAAGCGAAAGTCGAACACACCGAACTGCGGCGCGTGAGGTCCGACCGCCATGCCGATTAGAATCAGCAACGGGACGTTGGAGAACCGAAGCTTGGCGGCAATCGAAACGCCGATTGCAATTAGTCCCAGCGCCAGGCCGACTTCCAGGATGAGATGATCCATCAGCTAGCTTGCCTTCCCTTCAGCCAGAAGTTGTTTGAGAGTCCCAATGGTCCGTCGATCGCCGGCGAGAATGAGCGTCGCACCTTCGTTGAGCACAGTATCTGCTTCCGGATTAATGCGTTTGGCACGGTCGGGTTCGATAATCGACACGATGGAGGCGCCAGTTGCGGTGCGAACTTGCAGGTCGCGGATGGACTTACCAACACAGGCCGACCCCGGCTCAATTGTGAACCACTCAAGCACGAGGTCGTCTAAAACTATCTCCGCGGAGGGGAGAGATTTTGGTACGTAGGTCAACCCGCCGATAATCCCGGCGATCTGTCGGGCTTCGCTATCGGCGAGAGTCACGACTGAAGCAACTCGATCTGGATCCTTTCGCGTGAAGTGATAGAGCTCGCGAGTACCGTCGTCGTGAATCACGATTACCAAGCGGTCGCCACTCGTAGTCTCAACTTGAAACTTACGACCAACACCGGGGAGAGATGTTTCTCGAATAGTTGACATGTGAATCCTTTCCCAGCTCTCTAATAATCCTGTTAACGTACGATCTCGATGGAGCATTCAGCGTTGGCGGCAAGCCCGGTTGACACACCGCTCGCGAAGAACCCCTGCGGCGTGCTGTTGAACCCGCGTGAGCCGATGACGATGCAGTCAGCTTCCCATTCGCGGGCCTCAGCAATTAGAGCGCGCTGCGGATCACCTTTCTTAATTACGGCCGAGACGATCAACCCTCTCGCTCCTGCCAATTTAATCATCCTGCTCGCTGTTATTGAAGTATCTTCGCGAACGTGTTTGTCAGAGATTGAAACCACATCAGCAATTGTGATCGGTGAATCTCCGTCGTCAACGGCAAGTATTCGCAGCTCAGTTCCTTCCGGCCACGCTCGCATTAATACTTTGCGGACAGCTCGTTCACCCCCGGCTGAACCATCCAGGCCAATGAGGATGCGTGGTTCCATCTGATCGCTTTTCTCGGCCCTGCGACGCCCAATACGCACAGAGCAGCGTGACTCACTAGCAACCTGCAGCGAGACGCTGCCGAGGATCAACCGTCCGATTGCCGAGCGGCCTTGAGATCCCACAACGATCAACTCGGCTTTCCACTCCTCGGCCTTTCGCATCAACTCCAGGGCAGGCGTGCCCGCCAAAGCCTCGCCACGCGCCTGCCAGTCAGGGAAGTATGATTTAAGACGCCCACTTGCATTCAAGGCCAATTCGTTTGCCTGTTGCAAAACCTGCGACGCTTGTTTGTTGGCATGCTCGACAATCGATACTACCCTCTCTCCAACGAAAGCTTTCTCAATAACATTATGGCTGGCCAGTGGAGGTATTATCGGGGCATTTGCAACTGAGACCACTAAGGCTTCAGTCTCGCTCGGCAGCCCCGCGCGCCGTAAGTCGTCAACTGCCGCGTCTGCGTAACTCGATCCGTCGTAGCCAATCAATACCTTCATTCGCTTACTCATGGTCTTACGTACCTCTACTTCATAACTAAAAAAGACCAGCCTTCAGGAAGCGTCCTTCAAAAGCTGCTCCCTTACGCCTTGTGCTCTCTCTGGGATCATCCAGAGCCAGAGACGACGCGTTTGTTGGGAATTAATCGACAGAGCGGCCCGGAACGTGAGAATTCCTCTCGAAAGTTTTAGGCAGTCTCGTTGATTGTGCGACTAGGAAACGAAAGGCGGAGCGCGGCCTGCGGGACGCAAGACAAAAAGAACAGAGACTATGTGGACTGGTCCGCCGTCAGACAAAGGGTACAGATAACTAAGTAGCTTGTGAACGCCTCTGGAAGGCGGGCACGCGAAATCTACCGCTTGACGCTTGCTGCGCTTCTGAATCTGCGTGGGTACGTCCAGCGGGCCATACTTGTAAGCTGAGGTCTCATGCGAGGTTTTAGCGTCGAATAGAACGTTCGTTGATTCGACTTGCGAAAGCGAGGAAAGAGGAAACGGCGTGAGTCGCAGCCCTTCACCAACGGAAAAGCACAACGAGGCGATGACCACGATCATCATGACCGAGGGAATAGGTTGAGACCTCATTTTGCGCGAAAACTTTTTCATTGATGCTGAGAAATATTACCACCTCCAGCCTGTAACTACCCAGGAGACCTGCTTAGAAGATAGCCGGCTGAGAAGCCGGTCTGAACATTTTGAACACTACGAGCCTTGATCCTCTCGAAGCGCTCATTGAGGATCCGGTACCTTTGCCACTCCTTGTAATCGAAATGCCACCACTCGACCTCATACACGGCGAAGCCTTCTGCTTCCATCGCGGCTCGCAGCAGGTTGCGGTGCCAACGTTGGAGTGACGTCCCACCGGGATAGTCGGGGTAGGAGCGATCCGTCGTCTCGTCATATGTTCCGACCATCTCTACGGGTTTTCCGGTGTTCAGCTCGTAAAGCGTTAGATCAACTGCGGCGCCGCGATTGTGTCGCGACCCTTGGGACGGGTCAGCCACGAAAAGTTTCTTATCTTCCGGGGTCGCATCCCAGAACACTTTGGTTACATACCAGGGCCGGTAGGCGTCGTGGACCAGCAGCCCGTAGCCCTGCTCTCTCAGCTTACGATGCGCGCGGACGAGCGCCTCAGCCGCAGGGCGCTGCAAGAAAGCCCGCGGCTCCGAGTAAAAAACACTGCCCAAAAAGTTGTTGGTCGAAGCATATCGAATCTCCAGCTTGATCGTTGGATCAAGCCGGGTGAGTTCAACCAGGTCCGGCGCGCGGAAGTCTCCGGCCTCTTTTGGCGGTTGAGCCGCGAGCGCATCTTTCAGCAAAGCACTGACCGGTTTGAGTGGCTTGATGCGAAGCTGCCCGGCGCCTTCCTCCGGCCCCACGTTGCGGCGTTTGAATACTATGCTGGCCGCCTCGACTTGAGTCGCCCGTCCAGTTCGGTCGCGCGTGAAGATGAGCCGCTCGCCGTCATAGAGTCCTCGGTTCGGAAACTTGAAGACGTTCTCCGAAACTTGCTCAAGCGGGTCAAACTCGAACCACTCAATCAAGGCCCATAACCTTTCGTCCTTCTCGAAGATGTAAAGCACGTCATGATCCCATCCGTACTCGCCTACGAGCCCGCGCCAACGCTTCGGCGCAGGCTGCGGTTTAGGAACTGCGATTCGTTTGAAGGTTTCATTGCCGATGACGATCGTGTTGTCGCGTATCAATATTCTCTCGCCGTAGGCGAGCTTGTCATCGACGATGAGCGCGTCGCCGAGTGACCGCAGCCGCACTTGCTCTCCGCCGTCGCTGCTGAGTTTAGAAAGTTTGCCGGCGGTCTCGATCAAATCAACGCTATTCGGTCCGTTCATGTAGCGCCCCGCAATTCGGAGCGCAAGCTGAGAATCGACGGGCGACGTGATTTCCGCCTGCGGAACCGGCTGGCCCCGACGCGTGGCCAGCATGGCAGTCAAAGCGAGATCGGCGACGCGATTCGTCACCGCGTTGGCCGCATCCTTGGTCGTCACCACCACCACGCCGAGCTTGTCGTCAGGCATTGCCTTCAACGTAGTGGCAAAACCGTAAATAGCTCCGCCATGGCCGACCGTGCGCCGCCCTTCAAGTTCGCGCACGCCAAAGCCGATACCGTAGCCCGTTTTTTGTCCGGGTGACGCGAACTGCGGAGTCCACATCTCGTCAATCGTTGACTGCTTGAGCATCTGTCCCTTCGCGCCTCGACCCCCGGCGAACAACGCGCTCATGAAGCGGCCCATATCTGTGACCGTCGTGTACATGCTTCCGGCGGGGCTGATACCGAGTTCGAACGTGGGCGCTTTAAAGACCCGGCCATCAATAGTCCACATATAGGCCTTCGCCAGGTCCTTTGTGATCTCCGGCGTCGGCTCGAAGCTGCTGTGCTCAAGGCCGAGCGGATCGAGCACCGCGCGCTTGAGGTATTTCGCGAAGGGCTCCCCTTGCGTTCGCTCAAGCACGTAGCCAACGGTCGCTATCGCCGCGTTTGAATATTTAGTGCGTGTTTCAGGTGCGTAAACCAGTTCGGTCTCGTTGAGGCTCGCAATGGTTCGTGCGAGTGACGGCTCAGTTGTCTCGAAGTAGTTGCCGACCGGCGGCTCGCGCACGACACCCGAGCGATGCGACATGAGTTGCCTGAGCGTGATCGCTTTTCCAAACGGGTTGCGCGGGCGAAAGTCTGGGAGGTAGCGAGTTATTGACGCATCCAAATCAATCTTCCCCTGCTCGACCAACTGCATGACCGCGATGTCGGTAAAAAGCTTCGAAACTGAGCCAACGCGATATACAGTCTCGGCAGTGGCGGGGATTTTGGTCTTCGGGTCGGCGAAACCAAACCCCCTGGCCCAAACAACCTGCTGATCATCCACCAGAGCGATTGAGAGCGCGGGCAGCTCCTTGTCCGCCATCTCGTGGCCGATGAACCGCTCGATCACCTCGACCACCGCGGTGTAGTCCTTGCGCGGCGCGATGTTGGCTTGACTACTCGGCTCGCTCGTTACTCTCGACGCACTCGTCGAACTGGTGGGGTGATTAAATGCTAGGCACAGGGCGAAGCTAACCGCCAGAAATACAGCGCCGTTCTTATGAATGCTGGTGATCGCGTGCATGGTCTCTTGCGGTAATGTCCGACAAACTTCAGGAATCTCTGATCAGTACCGATGATTGACAGCCTAGTTGGCTGAGGTCAGTACCACCACGCGGTAGAGAGTGTGTGAAAACTCTCGGATGCCCCCGGCTTGTCCGGGCGAGGGTCACGTTTGCAGCTACAAAAGAGGCGCAAAGAACTCCTTTAAGATGCCACCGGCTTGTCCGGTGGAGTCTCACGCTTGGTACCGATAACGGGCCAACTCGTTGAACGAGAGCAACCGGCGTGAATCTCCACCGCACAAGGCGGTGGCATCATCCAGCGCTGCAGTCCTAATTCTAGTACAACCAGCGTGAGTCTCCCCCGGACAAGCCGGGGGCATCCGAAGAGTTTTCACACAGTCGCGGTAGCGGGTGGGTTGTTTCGCGATAATCTCAATTATTGATTGCCCCAAGATCCACCCGCTACCGCGTGGTGGTACTGACCTCATCGCTCGAGACCGACCAAACTAAACTTGATCAGAGCTTCATTCAGTTTGTCCTGCCCAACAGAATAACTGCTGGCGGCGACCAACGACAGACTGAAGTTTGCCGGACATATGACTACCTAATCTTACCTGGGCCCCAGAGCGCCCGACCTGGTTTCGCACCCGTGTGTTCACCATCCTTGAGCACCTGCACGCCGTTGACGAAAACGTGTTTCACGCCGACCGAATACTGGTGCGGTTTTTCGAACGTGGCACGATCGGCAATGGTCTGCGGGTCGAACACAGCCACGTCAGCAAACATTCCTGTTCTCAGAAAACCCCGACGATCTAGTCCGAGGTTCGTCGCGGGCAGCCCAGTTAGACGCCGCACCGCCTCGGCGAGCGAGATCACCTTCTCCTCGCGCACGTACTTGCCCAAAAGACGCGCGAAGTTGCCGTAGGCGCGTGGGTGTGTCGAGGATTTAAGGAAGACTCCTTCGGGCGCCATCGATGCGCCGTCGGAGCCGAGAGAAACCCATGGCTGCCGCAATTCTTTCTTGAGGTTCTCCTCCGACATCAGGAAGTAGACCGTGCCGACACGAGAGCGGTCTTCAACTATCAAGTCCATGATCGTCTCGACCGGGTCCTTCCCGCGCATCCGCGCGACCTCGTCGAGAGTCTTGCCCGTCAGCGGTTTCAACTTGTCCGATTTAAAGCCGACTAGCAGGAGGCGGTCTGCAGAGCCGGCAGCCAGGTAGAGGTTCTCCCATTTATCACTCGGCACTCGCACTTCCGCGGCGATCTTCTGGCGCGTGGCCGGATCTTCGAGGCGTTTGAAGAGCGCTTCGTAGCCGCCGTCCATGGTCCACGGCGGCAAGCTGGCGTTGAGTCCCGTAGCACCCGCTGGGTACATGTACATGTCGGCGGTGATCTTTAATCCGCGGCGGCGCGCAGCGTTGACTAACGCGATCACCCGATCAACCTTGTCCCAGTTTTGCCGGCCGGCGGCTTTGATGTGATAGATCTCGGCAGGGAGGCCGGCCTCGCGGCTGATGCGAATCAACTCTTCAACAGCTTCGACCCACTGATTCCCTTCGCTGCGAAGGTGCGAGATGTATTTGCCCTGGTACCGGGCCGCCACCTTACACAGCTCGATCAACTCCTCCGTCCGGGCATAAAACGCCGGCGCATATATTAAGGAGGAGCCGACGCCGAGCGCGCCCTCCTCCATCGCCTGGCGCACGAGTTCGCGCATTTCCTGAAGTTGCGCCGGGTTCGGCTGCACATCCCCCTCGCCGAGGACGTGTTGCCGGATGGTGGTCGCGCCGACAAAAGAGGCGACGTTTTGCGAGACGCCGCGCTTCTCCAAATACCTCAGGTACTCGGCGAGCGTCGTCCACTCGATGTCGAACTTGATGTCGTCCTGTTCAGCGACCACCTGCTTCTTCATCCGCTCGTTGAGCGGGCCCATAGACCAGCCTTCCCCCATGATTTGCGTGGTCACGCCCTGCCGAACCTCTCCCTGCGAGCGGCCGTCAACGATCAGAGACTCTGTGGACCACGACAACATATTAATAAAGCCGGGCGCGACAGCAAGGCCATTCGCGTCCACCACCCTGCGTGCTCGCGCTCTGCGCAAGTTGCCGACGGCGACGATGCGATCCTCTTTGATTCCGACGTCCGCTCGCCTGGGAGCGCGTCCGGTCCCGTCATAAACCGTGCCGCCCCTAATCAGGACATCAAAGTCTCCGGTTCGAGCGGCTTGCCCGACGGCTGCGGATGGCAACGCCAGCGCTAACAACAAAGCAAGACATTTATGCGGACGCATGTTAATGATCTCCTTATGATTCCGATTCAGGAACAAAGCTTCGGCGGTCCGGCGCGTGCGCCATCAGTTTCCCACTCTGGTTTCTTGAGCAAAGTTTGACAGAAACAACGATCCACGAAATCACACGAACTAACACGAATTGCTCTTGGTGTCTTTTTCGTGGAATTTCGTGGATCTTTCCCTTTCGTTACAGCTATCAGCCGTGCGGTGACTGTATTCTTCATTATTTCGTCGTCAAATGTCGATCACTTTTTACGCGCCCTGTTAACTAAACAGTATTCGTCTCACTCCCGCTAACCCCTTTTGCGCGAACGCCAGATGAAATAAACCGGCGTGCCGAGAAGGACAACGCCGAGTCCAACGGCGGCCCGAAGGGGTTGCGTAACCATCGTATTGATGACGAGTGCTGCTGCTGAGAGAATGAACAGCAGCGGTGTCCACGGATAGCCGGGCACGCGATAGGGACGCGCACCTTCAGGCCCTCGTCTGCGGTAGATAAAGATGCTGGCTGCGCCGAGGGCGTAGAAGAGCCAGCCGCTGAAGACGACATAGGTCAATAACTGCTCGAACGTGCCGGTCGCAGCCAGTACGGCGGCCCACGCCGAACCAGCCAGCACAGCGAAGGCAGGTGTGTGAAAGCGCGGGTGAACCTCAGCCAGGCGATGAAAGAAGAGGCCGTCGCGGGCCATCGCGTAGAAGACGCGCGGCGCGGTCAGGGCGACCCCATTCGCGGCGCTGAAAATTGAGATCAGAATTGCGAGCGCGACCAGCTTCGACGCTGTGGGGCCGGCAACCGCGGTCACGGCGGCGGCGGCGATGCTATCGGTCTGCGCCGCTTTTATCGGACCAAGCGCGGCCAGGTACGACACGTTAGCGAGCAGGTAGATGCCAATGAGAGCCGCCGAACCGATAAGCAATGCTCGCGGAAAGTTACGCTGGGCGTTAAGTGTTTCACCGGCGCTGAAGGTCACATACTGCCACCCTTCGTAAGCCCAGAGGACGCCGATCATCGCGAGTCCAAAGCCGGCCGCGAGCGAGGGGACATCCCCAGTGGGCCAGAAGCTCACGCCCGCTCCGCTGAAGCCTCGCCCAAGCCAGAGCAGGGCCACGCTCATTATGAGGATCGCAGCTACTTTGATCGCCGTGGTCCAGTTTTGAACGTTCGCGCTCTCTCGCGTGCCGAGCACGTTGACAGCGGTTACGATGGCAATCATCCCCAGGGCGATCAACTTGCCAAGCGTGGGCGTCAGTGGAACGATCTCACCGAGGTAGGCGCTGAACGCCACGGAAAGTGTTGCGATCGCGCCGCTGCTGATGACAAGGAAGAGCGTCCAACCGTATAGAAAGGCAGGTAGCGAGCCGAAACAGTCGCGTATGTAGATGTAGATCCCGCCTGCCTTCGCGCTCCTGGCGGCGAGTTCCCCGTAGGTCAGGGCGCCGAGCAGCGAGAGAATGCCGCCGGCGAGCCAGACCAGCATGGCTAGAGCAACGCTGCCTTGCACTTGACGCAGCACGGCGCCCGGAACGATGAAGATTCCCGAGCCAATCACGGTGCCGATGATCAACAGGATGAGATCACGCAGGCCGAGCGTGCGCTCCAACGTAGCTGTCTGATGTGAAGGCTCTACGCGCTCTGGGTCAGAGCCCTCATGAGCATTAGTTTCGGCCACCTTACTATCCTTCAGGCAGTGCTTCCAAGTCCTTTTGATCTAAGCCATTACGGCGTTTGAAGTCGTCACGCAGTTCTTAACCTCATGCCGGCTGGAGTTCGTTAGACCAGCCAGTGGCGGTACGAGTGGCGCGGCAGATTTATCATGCGATGCGAGCCTCCTCATTATCTTTGGCTGCATTATCTTTCGTGCCGGGGCGCGGACTCGCAACACTTTCAGGAGTTTTCGCCGGCACAAGTCCGCCAGTGCGCCAGTTAAAAGTAGGTAACTTCTGGCTTACCCCGATTTTGATGCCACCGGCTTGCCCGGTGGAAATTCACGCTGGCCGCTAAGACCGCGTTCGAATCCCCTGCCGCAAGGATGCCACCGGCTTGCCCGGTGGAGGTTCACGCTGGCCGCTAAGACCGCGCCCGAATCCCCTGCCGCAAGGATGCCACCGGCTTGCCCAATGGAGGTTCACGTTTGCTGCTACCTCCGAGGCCGGCTGCGTACGCAACCAACGTGAAACTCCACGGGACAAGCCCGTGGCATCTTTCATTTTACGGTATATCTAGCGTTACAGTAGCGGCTAGCGTGAAACCCCACGGGACAAGCCCGTGGCATCCTTAATTTACCTGCTTTTGATTGGCGCGCGCGTTGATGCTCGAAGAGCTAGCCTAATTTCGCAGCTAAGAACAACCGACCCCTAACATCTGCTAAGAAATCAGATGAACGGTTTCCCTCCGGACCGTCAGGGCCTCGAGACGAGTTTCATTAACTTCATAGCCGATGCCGATGCCTGTCGGCGCTTTGATCGAACCCCTGCAACTCACCGTCACCGGCGGGTCGATGATGTCCTCTTCCCAATAGCGCTCCGAGGCCGAGACGTCACCAGGCAGAGTGAAACCGGGCAGCGTTGAAAGGGCGATGTTGTGAGCCCGTCCGATCCCCGCTTCAAGCATGCCGCCGCACCACACAGGTATGCCTTGCCCCAAAGCAAAAGCTTGAATGTCGTGTGCCTCAGCATAACCGCCGACGCGGCCGAGTTTGATGTTGATGATCCGACACGCCCCCAACTCGAGGGCGTGCCGGGCGTTGGCTAGACTGACGATCGATTCATCAAGGCAGATCGGAGTTTTGAGTTCTCGCTGCAACTTGGCGTGGTCAACGATATCGCCGGCAGCCAGCGGCTGCTCGATCATCAGGAGGTTGAAATCATCAAGCCGCTTGAGCAGCGAGGCGTCAGTTTCAATCCGATAGGCAGAGTTTGCGTCCACCGAGAGCGTTACCTCAGGATAGCGCGCGCGCACAGCTTCAACTAACTGCACATCCTTTCCCGGCTTAATCTTGATTTTGATTCTTTGATAGCCGCTCTCGATCTCGCGTGTGATTTTGTCGAGCAGTGCTTCGGTCGTTTCCTGCAAGCCAATGGAAACGCCGCAAGTAATCTCCTCACGTGTTCCTCCAATGTGTCTCCACAACGGTTTTTGCAAGGCTTTTGCCTCGAGGTCCCAAATAGCCGCTTCGACGCCGGCTTTAGCCATCCGGTTTTCCCGAATCAGCGCGAGTGCTTCGCTAACTTGTGCGGCACTCTCAACCCGCGCAGCAGCCAGGAGCGGCGCGATGTACTTGGTTGTCATCAACCATGCGGTATCAATCGTCTCATGATTATAAAAAGGATTCTCGGCAGCGACGCACTCCCCATAACCGGAAGCTCCGTCTTTGTCGAATACTCTAACGATCAAGATGCGCCGCCGCGTGGTGCGACCGAAACTGGTCTCGAACGGATGCTTGAGTGGCAGTTCGATCTCTCTCAGTTCGATTTGCTGTAATTGTAAACTCATAACAAGGGGGCACTGCCGTGTCAGCACCGCAGGCGGCACTGACCTGTCGCTCTAAAAACTCGAGTTGAAGCGTAATAAATCTCCCGCCAAGGCGAACCACAGAAAGCCGAGACCCGCCAGCGCCAGTAGCGTTGCCTGGAGCTTGCCCCAGATTCTGTTTCGTTTACTCATCCAGGAGTGTACCGCGTTATAGAAAACGACAGCGTTCCAATCGCTCCGACAATGCCAATCACCTGAGCAAGATGAAACCAGGTATTCCCGCGATCACTGAGAAACTCGAGATGCGTCGAGGCGTACACAACCAGACCGATCATGGGCCCCACACCAAGATCAAAGGTATCGATTTTCTCACGATGCCGGCTCCTGTATTTTTCAGATCGTTATCTGCCTAAAGCGAAACTTACGAGATTGGGACAATGAGAAATGGGCAGGATTGACAGGATGAACAGGATTAGGAAGTAAAGAGGCGCGGTGCGTTGTCTCATTCATTCTGTCAATCCTGTTCATCCTGTCCATTTCTTCTGCGGCTTGATTTAAAAGCATGTCGCGCAGACTGTATATTTCACTTACTGCTTGGGCAGCAACAAGAGGCTTGGCCCCGGGCCTTGCACGAGAGTCAAGCTCTTCGGCTTGCCTTCGGCCATCTCGAATTGAATAAAAAAACCGTCGGGCGCGCCTCCAATTCGAAACCGCGTTGGGGCGACCGGCACGAGATCGTAAACGGGCTGTCCCGGCACGACTGCCTTAAGTTTACCGCCGACCATTTCAAGGCTCACCTCGACCGGCGGGGTCTTTGATTCGTACTTGCCCGCGAATTTCTTGAGTTCCTCTTCGCTCAAAGCAGCCGCTGCGGTTGCGGCCGGCGGATCGGGAATCCGTTTGAACGGGTAGTCCGCCACACCTGGCAAGTTTAACGTCACGGTTTCTATCTTGCCCTGAGCGTTCAGCGGGAACGTGATGTAAGCAGTTGACACCCCGGCGGCGCGAAAACGCGCCCGGAAAGTGTCGTAATGCCAGTGCTCCATTTCGCTGGTGAAAGCCGGCCCGAAGCGCACACTCAACTTGCCGTTCGCTTCAGTCACTTTCAGGTCACCGTACAAGTCGTTCTTGTACGTCCCCGCATACTTCTCCCGTGCGAGCGAAAGCTGTGTGCCCTTAACCCGCTCGGCCTCCTGTTTCTTCAACGCCTCCTTGCCCTGGTCCTCAAACGCCTTCACCGTTTTCAGCAAGTCCGCGCTCCAATCGCGCTGCGGCGCGCCCATGTACGCATCGAAGACTCTGTTCATGAGTGCCAGCGGGAGCGTTGTACCGTGCTGATTGGTAAGGATGACCAGGCCGAGCTTTTCTTCGGGAATCATTGCCACCTGCGCTCTCATGCCGTCTATGGCGCCGCCGTGGTCGACCAGCTTGCGGCCCTTGTAATCCGACAAGAACCAGCCGAGCCCGTAATTCAGGAAATGGGCTTCGGGATACAGCAGCGAAAAGGGCGGCTCAACGCGCATCACCGTCTGCGACGCGTGCATCTCTTTAGCGGCGCCAGAGCTGATCAGGCGCTTATCCTGATAAGCCCCTTGCCCGAGTTGCAGTCGCACCCACTGCGCCATGTCGAGCACGTTAGAATTGATCGAGCCTGCGGGAGCGATGTTATCGATATTGCGCCAGGGGATCACTTCAACCTTACCTTCAATTTTGGCGTGAGGAGACGCGACGTTGTCCGGATTCTTGAAATCTCTAACGCTGGTGTTGCTGGCGGTCATTCCTAACGGAGTAAAGATGCGTTGCCGGATGAACTCATCCCAACTCTTGCCACTCACTCTGGCAATCATCTGTCCGGCGGCCAGGTACATGAGGTTCTGGTAGCCGAATGTACTTCGCAGGCTCCAAGTCGGCTTGAGGTAGCGGGCGCGGCGCAGGATTTCGTCCCGGTCATACTCGGTGCCGTACCAGAGCAGGTCGCCGCGCTCCAGCCCGCTCCGGTGGGAGAGCAGGTCGCGCACCGTTAGCTCCCGGGTGACGTAAGGATCGTACAGTTCAAGGGCAGGAAGATGGGTCGTCGCCGCGTCATCCCACTTGAGCTTGCCATCATCCACGAGCATCGCGACCGAAGCGGCGGTGAACGCTTTCGAGGACGAACCGATGGCGAACAGCGTGCGTTCGTTGACCGGCGCGGGATTCCCGAGTTTTCTCACTCCGTAACCTTTCGCCAAGACAATCCGGTCGTCCTTGACGACGGCGATTGCAAGTCCCGGCACTTCCCAATCGCGCAACGCCTTGTTCACATAATCGTCGAAGCCAGCGAGCGGCGCTTCCTGAGCGCGCGTAAACTGTCCGCTGGCAAGGACCACAAAGAGAAGTCCGGTCAGCCAGATGTTTCGTCGTAGTTTCATGTGCCCTCCGATTGGGTAAAGAACTCTAGTCTCAAGCCATTCCACTAACCAGTGATCCCACTAGTTGAGATTCGTGTTGATCTGACCACTATTCACTACCTGCGGCGTTTTTCAGTGAGCCTGCGGCAGCAGGCGGCAGCATAAAGTCTGGGGCGTGAGCCCCAGGACACTGCAAACAAAGCGTCTAAGCCTGCGAAGGCAGGCGACAGCGCGAACCCTCGATCACGTCCAGCCACAGGCGGTGCGCCTTTAGCTCTCCAAACGCTAAATCCTTGACGAGGCGCAGGGCTCTTTTCCCAAATCTTCGGATGTGAGCGCGGCGAGATGCTGTGCTCGCGTCCCTATGCTGACGAAAGACCGATTCTCCGCGCTCTGCTCGGCGTTTAGAACAAAGTCGAGGTCATCTTCGCGGGTATGGCGCAAACGGATGTTCATTGTTTCTACTGCTACTCAACAGACGCACAGCACTTCTTTCATCAGGCGAAGTCACTAAGCCTTTTCTCACGGCTGAGCAGGTAGATTCCGAGTCGTTGATCGCCTCGACTTTGGCGAAAGAAATCCACGACCAGATAACCCTCAGCCATTGCCTCAGTGAACGCCCAGCGCGTGGCCTCTCGCCACACGAATGCCAATTCACCGCTTCGCCGCTCCAAGGAGTTGATGTCCGCCGGTATCTCTATTACCCCCTGCTCGTGCGATAGCCCTCCAGTCAGATCGTTCCTGCGCGGAAAACCATCTATTTCAAGCTGAACGAGCGGGATCATCTCTAATTCGAGCGCGGGGACTGAGCCTTCGAGTCTTCCGCTCACGCGGCGGCTCGTGAGCAGCCAGGTAACCCACAAGCGATCAGTGCCGTTGCGATGCAGAAAACTCGCCGCGTCTTCGCCGTAGAAATTGATGAAATAGCGATCTGAGACCACCCCTAGTTTGTTGAAGTTGAAATAGGCATTCAGGCTCTGCAATGGATCGAACGTCCACGTCATCATGGTGATGCCTTGGGCGAGCACGCGCTCGCGCTGCGCCAGCTTGAGCTTGTATCCGAGATTGAAATTCCGGTAAGCGGGCTTGACGGCCAGCATATGCGAGTGATGCGCCACAGTTCCCTGTTCGTAACTGACGAAGCCGTAAGCGAAGCCTATTAAGTTTTCACGGTCGAATGCGCCGAGCAAAATGCCACCCGCCGCCTTGGCGGCAAGTAGGTGTGACAGCGGTACGACATCGAGATCGGGTAGCCCCCACACTTCCTTTTGGAGTTCCTCGACTGCGCGCATCTCCCGGCTGCCGTCAATATCGCGGATGGCGATGTTTGATGTTTCAGTTGCAGCGGGCATCGTCAGCATCCGTTATAATTTGTTGAGTTGGCCAGCGTCGGAAGGCGCCCGCGCCATGGCAAGACACCCGCGCGTCGCTTGCGCTTTTGAATACTGCAAGGCTGGAGATGGACGAGAAGGCAAAGCAAAAAGACATCCACCTTTATCCGATCGCCGATATCGAAACGCTTGGCGAAGCGCATATGGAGATTGACAAAGGCTGGTGCTGTGAAACATTTCGCCCGGCGCCTCGCCCGTAACACTTAAGACAGGTCTATTCATTGTTTCTGCCTCCTCTAAGGGAATTACTCGGTGCCGCAAAGTGTCTGAGATGTCATGGAGAATCTAACGTGGGTCGCTCACAGCTCTCCATGAAAGTGGCAGGTATATAACACCCATCGTTGCAGCCTGTCAACCCAATTACAACAGTTGTTGCACCGCGAAATCCTATATGTTATCTTCCGCCATGTGACACTCGTCTCTAGAAACAAGATGGTAAATCGAAATCTATGAGTAGGGACAGTCCAGGAAAAACATGATCCACGAAATCACACGAAACGACACGAAGCCAGAGACACGAAATCAGCGGTCTTTATTTCGTCCTGTTTCGTGCGATTTCGTGGATCATTTCTTTCTTGTGTTCCTATCTCTTGCGGTCTGATTTAGGAGGAAGCATGTCGACCAGGAACGAGTTGGATGGTCAAGATGGGAATCACAGTAAGGATTCCCGGTCGTCGCTTGAGGTTCGCTTCGCTCAATCACAACTGAGCGGTAGCCGCCGTCAACTGATTAGGGCTATTTTAGACAATAACGAAGAGACTTTCTTCCTCTCGTCTCGAGCAATGGGCAAACGCTACCACGTGGACGCCGCAACCATTGTGCGCACCGTCCAGGCATTGGGCTACGAACGCTTCGCGGACTTCACAGCAGACCTGCGCCAACATTTCGTTAAGCAAATAACCCCATACACTGTACTCAAGGCTGCCACACGAGAAAAACGAAGCGTGACCGGCCAGGTTCGCCACTGTGTGGAAAGAGATACCGAGAATTTGAGCGTGCTTAGATCAAGCCTTGATGCAAATCGTGTCGTGGAGCTGGCAAAGATACTCCATCGCTCACGGCGCATTCTGGTCGTGGGAGTGGATCTGGCGGCTTCGCTCGCATGGTTTCTTGCCTATGGCTTGACGCCACTCGGATTCGATGCCGAGGCGCCCGTCGGGAGTACCGGGAACCTGCAGCACAAGATTGATGCTTTGACCGCTAAAGATTTGCTGGTCGCCATCAGCTTCGGGCGGTGTCTCAGGGAGACGGTGGACTCGGTTATCAGGGCTCGTGGACTGGGAGTGCCGACCTTCGGAATTACCGACGGCGCCACAACTCCGATAGCAACCCATTGCGATGCGTATCTAGTCGCTTCCACCAGCAGCCCTTCTTTCACCGGCTCGTACGTGGCCCCGATGGCGCTGATAACTTCGATCATCGTCGCCAGCTCTCACATCCAGCCTAAGCGCGCTCTCGCCATGCTGGGCCGAACCGAAGATGAATACAGGACAGGTTCGCGCTGGCATCAGGAGCCGCTGCGTCGCGCGAAGTCGGAAAGCGATGGAAATCACAGACCCAGCGGCGACGTTTCAAGACGGTCACGAAAAAAAAGATAGCGAGCTACCTTTCACGGTACTCTTCATATTTTCGGCCTAAAACAGATGCGACGCAGACGCACTGTGCGTCAGGTGACAAGATTAAGGTTCTAACGATGGTTCGTAAGTGAGGATAAACTCCAGGAACTTCGAAACCTCGATCATATCTTTGCCTGTGAATCTGATGCTGTGCGCATCGGTGCGTTCCACGATACTCAAGTAGCTCAGGACTTCCGACGGGCGGTAATTCTTGAAGCGCACGTCCAACTGAATGGGTGCCGCGAGTTTGTACGGCTTGAACTCCTTAATCCTCCCGATAGCCTTTCTGACTTTCTCGCGAATCAACTGGTAAGCGACTTCCGGCATCAGGGTTTTCGCCGAGTGAAAACCGGAGGCCGTTTTGACAACCGCCCCTTCCACATCGCCCAGAAGAGCGGCGGTCTCTTTCACGAGGGCGTCGTCGCCAGAGACCATGATCACTGGCACGTTGAAATGACCGGCGATAGCCGCGTTGATGCCCGCCTCCGACATCGAGATCCCTTTCAGTCGAACATCCGCGAGCCGGGCGCTGGACATGGTATGTGCCCGTACCCCTTCGAGGTTAGTCGTGCCGGTGTGATAGCCGAGAAGAATGGCGCCGGCGAAAGTTTCATCGATGCCCTGCATCATCATCAGCGGTCGGGGCCAGGCGCGGACCAGCAGGATATTCTTCGGCAACTTCTCGATCAGCAGGTTCTGCCCGTTACCGTGCGAGTCGCTGACGACGATTTCGGTGGCGCCGGCGGCAAAGGCGGCCTCGATGGCGGCGTTGACTTCTTGCGTCATGAACTCCCTGAAGCGCTGATACTCAAAGCCTTGAGGCCCCAATTGCTCGCCCGTGACGACCCCGACCACTCCTTCCATGTCTGCGGAAATGTATATCTTGAGTTTCCTTTCCTGCGCCCCTACCGTGATGCCAAAGCTCATTAGCAAAATGGCCAAACAGATCGCCCGGGATTTCATCTTTATCGCTCCTTCTTATCGAGTCTCGAATGCAACGCACAGAACCAATCAGGGTCCCCAATCTTGGTACTCTAGTCTCTGACTTCCACTGGATTTTGTAGAACGTTCCGGGCCGACGGATGCGGATAGAAGAGCCAGGAAGGATAAGACGATCCCGGGAAGACATATTCGTCGAACGTTACGACCGTCTGCTTGCGTGGTCGTTACAGATGACCGAGCATTCCCTGACCGACTTCTCTCGAGATCTCTCGTCCA
This sequence comes from Acidobacteriota bacterium, assembly GCA_030859905.1. Taxonomy (GTDB): domain Bacteria; phylum Acidobacteriota; class Blastocatellia; order Pyrinomonadales; family Pyrinomonadaceae; genus PSRF01. The sequence continues at coordinate 5,032 of JALZJF010000028.1, read as the reverse complement.
ACCGCTGCGATCACGGCCGCAGCTTGAAGTAGTTTCGCCGCTTCTAATCCCGCGCTGCGGATTAGACCGGCATCATCCTGACCCTCAGGAACGGGGGAGTGAGGGCCATTCGCGTTGTCGAGTGGGACTACATCTTTATTGACGGCGGGACACGGGAGGAAGTCGCGCGTCATCACTTTTACAGTGAGACGAAAGTTCGGCCTCACCAGCGCAAAACCGTGGTTGAATACTCCTCATCTTCGCCGACGAGGGTAATCAGTGTCAGAGCCCTCTCGCAACGTGAATCAAATCGATTGCGGGGCCGTTCGCGCGTAGTGGCCGGGCAATATCTGGTAAAGATTCGACTATTGATTCAATTGCAGAATTGCTACTTTGCAGTGGCACAAGCTTACACCTCTTAGCAAATCCTATCATGACCACTTCTAGTGCCCCTTAACAACTACAAGCCCTCCCTCACGGTCGGGCTACTGCTTCGATAACACGGATGGATTCGAGGGCGCGGAGATATTCCACCACTACTTCCAGAGGAATTGGGCCATAGGTGGCGGAGACTGCGTCGCGGACTTCCTGCGCAGTGCGCCGCCCGTCCAGGAAATTCAAAACTTCGTAAGCATACTCACCACCGGAGCCGCGCAATCCCTGATACTGCAATAGCCTGATTGCTCCCTCTCGTTCGGCTCCATAGTGATCAGTGAAGTAGTCATAGCCAAACGCAGACATCGGCCCCTTCAGCGCGGGGTTGCGTCGAAAAACCAATCGCCCGTCCCCCTGCGCGTTTGGTTGCGGCGCAGCCGTCCCGATCAGTGTTTCCAAATTCGCAAAGAAATCCATTGCCTCGGTGCGCGCGTCGTCAGGAATGCGAAAGAACCGCTCAATCGAATCAACCAGCGCGCGTTCGTACCAGAGATGATGTCGCGTCAGGTTCGCGGCCTCCGCCGCCGAAAGTGTGGACCGGCGCGCGAAAACCGTAGAAGTGCGGCGCAGGCTCTGTGTTTGAAGCAGGCGCAAAATTGAAGACGCATCCTCTGGTTTTAGGTTCGCCAGGAAGTATGCGCTCGCCCCGCCGATAAAGGCGGCCCGCTTTAGCTTCGTGGGGTCGACGTTGGCGGGCGTGTCGAAATTCGTGTGAATGTAACGGTCGGGCCAGTCATTTAGATAGATGGCCGGGATAGAGAATGAACTGTCGGAGTAGACTTGATGATCGCTGCCCATCGAGAACTTTGCCATTTCCGCCTGTAAAGCTTCCTTGCCACCTTCGGGCGCAAACATCGGATAATTGGCGCTCGCGCCTTTCGCGAACCGGGACGATTGCTCGTTGACGAACCCGCCGAAATGCTCGGCCACGTCGTTGATGAAAGAAGGCAGGCTGGCCGGTCCGCGCGTGACGTGGAAGATGGCCTTCGTCTCCGGGCCGCCTCCGACCATATCCATGTGGATGACGGCCTTGATGCGTGACGCCAGCTCTGGACGCGCGTTCAGCAGCGCGATAGTCCCTTCGATCTCCGGCGGCCAGATGAAGCGAATTGTGCGCGCCGGCCGAGGGATGCGCCCTTCGCGGATAAGCTTTGAGAATGCGCGCGCGACTTCGAGAATGGCGACGCTGCCGCTGGCGTTATCGTTCGCGCCGGGCCGTTGGTGGTCCAGATGGCAACTGAAAGCGATCTCCTCGCCGCGCAGGCGCGGGTCTGCGCCAGGGATAGAAGCCGTGACCACATCATAAAAGCCGGGATGCTTCCCAGCGCGGACTGTCGCCTGAAGTCGAATCTTCTCTCCGCGCGCCAACCGTCCCTGAAAGTTGCGTGCCTGCTTGAGAGAAATCATGAAAGCAAAGGTAGGCTTCCGCGCGAACGTGTCCAGGTGTCCCCAGCGCACCAGGTTTTCGTTTTCGCCCCACCACGCAGTGCGTTGGTTCTGCGCGTAACTGACGATACCCACTGCGCCGAAGCGCTCGACCGCAAGACGAGCCACTGAAGCGGGCTGGGCGGCCGCCAGCACAATTTTTCCGCGCACGTCCTTGCCGGCGTAGTCAGCCTCGGACGTGCCGCCCCCAACGTCCACGAGTTCCGTCGTTGCCTCGCCGCTTTCGCTGTCCTGGGCCAGTGTGACTGGCATCGCCTCCCAACTCGCAAGCCGGATATGCGGAGTCCAGCCCGCGTTAGTTTCGCGCAGTTCCCACAGTTCCGCGAATTCGGCGTCCCATGCCGGGCGAGACTTTTGCGTGCCGTAGAAGACTTTCCCGTCCGCAGGAAACTGCTCGATGCGCGCGTCTGTTATTCCATGGTCGCGGAGTTGTCCGACGATGTGCTCGGCGGCGGCGCGAAATCCGCGCGAGCCGCGCATGCGATGATGGCGGGCGATATATTCAAGATTGGTCTTGGCTGTTTCCCCTGAAAGCTCCTGTGACAGAGCGGCGAGGACAGGTGCAGGCAGCAGCGTGGATTGGTTGGCATTGACGAAATTTGTTGTGAGCAGCAAACAGACACAGAGGGCAATCATCTTGTCCACAATAAACTCCTGGCACGTACTAACTTGTTCTCGAAAGGGGTCGGTTGGTTATCTGAACACCAGTTCTCCACTCGAAGCTCTGCCTATACCTTCCCATCGGCTCATTCTGAAATCAAGGAGAGTTCTCGCGATCATAGCCATCAAGGGCGGTTCGCAGTTGCTCGATGGTGATATTACCGCCACTCAGAACCAGCGCCACAGTCTGACCGGCCAGACGGTCCCGGAGTTTAAGCGCGGCAGCCAGCGACGCGGCGCCGGCAGCTTCTGAGAGCGTATGCGCCTTTTCAACGTAAAGGGCAATCGCTGCGAGCATTTCGCTTTCACTCACCAGCACAAAGTCGTCAAGGCGTTCCCACAAGATGCGCTGTGTCAGCTCGAAGGCGGTGCGGGTGGCGAGACCTTCCGCGGCAGTGTCCATCTTGTCTTCGAGCAGTTCGTGCGCGCGCCAGGAATTGAACGCTGCGGGCGCACGCTCGGCCTGCACCCCAATAACCTCGATCAGCGGGTTGAGAGTTTTAGCGACGAGACAGGCGCCGGCCGCGCCGCTGCCGCCGCCGACCGGCACAATGATAGTCCTTACTTCCGGCGCGTCTTCGAGAATATCGAGCGCTATCGTGGCGACGCCGGCAATCAGAAGTGGTTCATTTGCCGAGTGGATGTAACGCAGCTTTTCACGCCTTGCCAGAATCTCGCAGTGTTCGCGCGCGGCATCGAAGTCCGCTCCGTGGAACAGCACTTCCGCGCCGAAATCGCGCATCGCGGCGACTTTCAAAGGATTAGACTTCTCCGGCGCGACGACGGTCGCGCGGACGCGAAAGAGGCTGGCCGCGTAAGCAACCGATTGCCCGTGATTACCTGTGGATGCGGTGATGACCCCGCGCTCGCTTTCCTCAGCCGAGAGCTGCGAGATCAGATTGATGCCGCCGCGCACTTTGAACGCGCCGGTCGGTTGCTGGTTCTCATGTTTGACCAGCATGCGCGCGCCGCAGAGTTTGTCGAGTGCCGGATAGTGGCCGAGAGGCGTGCGCGGCAGGTAGCGCGCGATCATTTGCTTCGCGCGCAGGATGTCGGTGAAAGTCGGCGGCGTCACTGAATTCCGGATTTGCGAATTTGGATTTTCGATTGAAAATGCGCTCATCGGCTAGCGAAAATCTAATCAGAGATGTTTGATCCGAATTGCAGTTCCGACACGGCTCCGTTAGGAGCGCAGCCCTTGCGAATCTCTCCCAGGATACTATTAGCGACATCCCTAACTTCTACTATCGAGTTCGGGAAGAAGGCGCGGCCTCCAGATCTATCCGCAATCCTATTCAGTAAATTGGTCGCCCTCTTCTGCGTATTTGACCCTTGCAGTCTGAGCGCCTGAATGAATCCGATAACGTAAACTTTAATATTCTTCTCACGCACTAACTCGAGCAACTGTTCGAGCTTATAGAAACTGTTGCGCTCGTCTCCATCCGTAAGCACAATTAGCGCGCGGCGAACAGCCGAGCCATTAGGCTTTTTGTCCTGTGAGAAGTGCTGTATGGAAAAGTAAACAGCGTCAACAATCGCCGAACTTCCGCCCTCAACATACATACCTTCCAAGGAAGTGGCGAGTGCTGCTTTGTTGGACGTGAAATTCTGGAGCGTCTTAATTTTGTCATGATCTACGAATCTCACAAGAAACGCTTCATCGCCGCTCTGATTACTATTCACAATTAGCTTACCAGCCTCAACGACCTCAGCCATTTGTGAACGGATAGAGCCGGAATTATCAACCACCAGGCCGTAGACGAGTGGAGACTGCTGGCATCTACTTTGGGTTTGGGTTTGCTCTTGGGCATGAGCATTGCTGAACAGGAGGGCTAACACCGCTGAAGATAGAAGATAAAAACTACTTCTCTTCATAGCATTTCTCCTGTCAGGGAATAGTAGCAACATAACATTTCTATCTCTTCGTTCTACGGTCTTTTGGGTTTGCACTAAAATTAGATCAACAGACTCTACTCCTGAAACCAGGCTATACACTTGTCACCCCAAAAGGGCCACAACCGCCAGCGTCAAATCTAATCGACAGCAGCTTCTTCACTCCGTTAGGAGTGCGATGTTTATAGACTCGAAACACCAGAACCCCCTCCGGCTCCGTTCGGAGGAGCGGAACTCAACCAGACTTGTACCCTTCAGAAGCATTCCGCTCCTCCGAACGGAGCTGGTAGTTGAACGGCGACGCATAAGTCTATAAACATCTCACCCCCAACGGGGTGAGGCCGCCAGCGTCTGTCAATGAACTTGAACGCGTACTATTGCTCCTTGAGAAACCAGCTTCTCTACTCCGTTAGGCGTGAGATGTCTATAGACCTTTAGCCGAAGGGTCTCCACCGTTAATAACAAAGCGAGATATCTGTGCAGGCGCATGTTACTGATCTCCTCATGATCGATGTTGTCACTCTAGGAGTGTGTCGGTAAAAGCAATCGGCTCACTTCTCATTCACACCGTGGCTTCGGCCCGGTGATCTGGGCCCGACAAAGAACAGCAAACCGTTTT